>JAKAAV010000156.1 GCA_021802185.1 Chloroflexota bacterium
TGCGCTCGCCGTCAACCGCCCGCGCTCGCCTTCAGTGTCGCGTACCACTCTCCGTGGTGTTAGCCGTCGTTCGGGACGCTCTTCGTGTCGTTCACCACGGTGCGTGGGGTTACGCATGCGGCCGGGCAGGTAGGTGGCCCCGCGGCCCGCAGCCGTGATCGCTGCGATCCGAATCGGCCGTCAGCCGAGCGGCCGCGTGCGCGGCGCCGGCACATGTCACCTCGGCACGGCGCCCCGGCTCCTCGGGCCGGCCCGCCTGACGCGTCCGCGACCGACCACGGCGTGCGTACCACCACGGAGGGTGGTGGGCGACACGAGCCACAGGGCGGAGAGCAGGCTCTCGGGCGCGGCAAGCCACGCGCGGAAAGCATCGTTGCGGTCGGGAAGCGCGGCCTCGAAGATCGCGGCGTGCCTGGCGAGCAGCGTTCGGGTGTGCGTGGTGCGCGGCACGACGACGACGCGGCCCACCTGTCGCGCGCGCCACCCCCGCTCCTCCGCCAGCAGGAGCCGGGCGAGCCGCACCTTCCGGTCGAGCGTCGCGAGCAGGTCCTGCAGGTCGACGAGTCGCGACTTCGCCTCGACGACGAGCAGTGCGCGACGGTGCGCGTGCCACCCGACGACGTCGACGCTGCCGCGTTCTCCGTACCTGGCGAACGACCACTCGACCAGCATCTCCCACCCGGACTTGCGCAGGGTCGCGACCGCCAGGCCGACCACACGCGCATGCTGCTCGTCCAGCAGCCGGTCGAGGTCGCCCCCTCGCCACCGCAGCTGCACGTCGAGTGAGGCATCGAGGACGGACGCGACCCGCCTCGCACTCCCGAACCCCACTCGTTCGAGCCTCCCGAGCTCCAGTTTTGACACGAGCTCCTGGCTCACGCCCGCGGCGCGGGCGACGTCCGCCTGCCGGAGCCCCCGACGGCTCCTGATCGCCCGCAGTCCGAGGCCCACTCGTGCGTCGTCCACGGATCGATGATGGCGGCCGTCGCTTCACGCCCGCTTTGTGGCGGCTTGTCGGGCCCCATCGCGGGGGACGGCCCCATCGCGGGTCACGGTCCGGCCGCCGGCACCCCATCGCGGCCGCCGGCCCTGGTCGCAGCCCATCGCGGGCGGGGCCCTCATCGCGGGCGCCGCGTCGACCCCATCGCGGCCGCCGGCCCTGGCGCGGGCGACGGGCCTGACCGAGCCTCATCGCTGGCGACGGCGATTCCGCTGCCGACGGCCGTGAGCGAACCCGCCGGCTTGCCGCGCCTACGCCGCGCTCAGCACCCGCGCGATCAGCCCGCCGGCACCGAGCGCGATCGCCAGACTCCCGGCAGACATCGCGAGGGCCGGCCGCCACCCGTGCTCGGCGCGAAGCGCGGCGAACGTCGCGACGCACGGCACGGACACCGACACCACGGTCGCGTACGTGAACAGCTGTGCCGGCGACATGAACCGGGCGAGGTTGGCCGCCTGCGGCCCGAACTGCACGACTGCGAGCGACACGAGCAACTGCAGCGCGAGCTCCTTCCGCAGGAACGCGAAGATGAGCGCGAGCCCGGCCACCGACGGCAGCCCCAGCCAGTTCCGGACCACCGGGTCCGTGAACGTGGCGAGCGGCCAGACGAGGTTGCTCTCGCAGGTCGGATTGCTGCACGTCGCCAGCGCGCCATCGCCGAGGCCCTCGCGGTAGGGCCCAACGGCCCAAGTCCCGGCTCGAACCGGCCACGCGGCCGGGGTGCGCCGACGTGCCCGTTCCGGTCATGCCGACCGGCGCTGTCCGTGCGCGTTCCGCGTGGCTACCGTGTCCCGGACCACCCCATGCGGACGCTCGCGCTCGCGCCGGCTTCCCGCCCGGGGCCTCGAAGGTGACTGATGTTCGAACGACTCGGCTCGCTCGCGTACCGGCTCCGATACCTGATCCTGGTCGCGTGGGTCATCGCCGCCGCCGCGGCCCTCGTCCTCGCGCCGTCACTGGCGAAGGAAGGCTCGACCGACCAGAGCTCCTTCCTGCCCCCGACGGCGGAGTCGGTCCTCGCGCGGAACGCCCTCGAGAAGGCGTTCCCCAGGGAGGTCGCGGCCAGCACCGCGACGGTCGCCTTCACCCGCCAGTCGGGCCTGACCTCGGCCGACCGCGCCTACATCGGCCAGGTTGCCGGCTGGATCACGGGTTCGTCGTCGCCCGCCGACCTCAGCACGGTCGTCGCCAGCGTCGACACGCCCGAGTCGAACCCCGAGATGGCGTCGATGATGCGCAGCCCCGACGGCACGCTCGAGCTCATGAACGTCAACCTCAAGGTCGCGTCGATGGCGGGCGGAGCCGGGAACGCGGTCGATGCCCTGCGGTCGCACCTCGCGAGCACGGCACCGTCCGGACTCCAGGCGAACGTCACGGGATCCGCGGGCATCAGCGTCGACTACCTCGACGCGATCGTGAAGGGCACGGACAGCACGACGATCGTCACGGTCGTGCTCGTGCTCGTGATCCTGCTGCTGATCTACCGCGCGCCGCTTGCCGCGCTCGTGCCGCTCGTGACGATCGGTGCGGCGTTCCTGGTCTCGCGCGGCGTCCTCGGCATGCTGGCGGCGGCCGGCTGGAAGATCTCGTCGCTGCTCGACACGTTCGTGGTCGTGATCGTGTTCGGCGTCGGCACCGACTACACGATCTTCCTGATCTCGCGCTTCCGGGAGGAAGTCGCCGGACGGGACTGGCACACCGCATCGCAGGCGACGGTCAAGCGGATCGGGGCGGTGATCACGGCCAGCGCCGCGACCGTCATCGTCGGCCTCGGATCGATGATCTTCGGCAGCTTCGGGATGATCCAGACGACCGGCCCGGCGCTTGCGGTCGCGGTGTTCGTGACGCTGCTCGCGGGGCTGACCCTCGCGCCCGCCCTGCTCGCGATCTTCGGGCACTACCTGTTCTGGCCCGCGCACGAGAAGGCCGATGCTGCGGCCGATCCGACCGGCTTCTTCGCCCGGCTCGCGGGCGCCGTGTCCCGGCGTCCGGTGCTCGTCACCGTCGTGCTGCTCGCCGCGCTCCTGGTGCCCGTCGCTCACGTGCCCGCGATGCGCACGAACTTCGACGTCCTGACCGACCTGCCGACCACCTCGGACGCGCGACAGGGCTTCGACCAGGTCGCGGTCCACCTCGGCAAGGGCAAGATCATGCCCTCGACGGGCGTCGTGGAGGCCGGGCAGGGCGTCGATCTGTTGGCGCCCGCCTCGCTCGAGCGCCTTCGCGACGTCACGCAGGCGCTCGTGAAGACGAACGGCGTCCAGAGCGCGACGAGCGTCATCGCGCCGACCGGTGACGGAAGCGTGCCGGCCGCGTTCGTGCCGTCGAAGCATCTCGACACCATGGCGACCGGGTTCGCGTCGCCGGGCTCGTCGGGCGGGTCGGCCTCCGGCGCGTCGTCCGGCTCGTCGGGCTCGTCGGGGGCTTCGTCGGGCGCGTCGTCCGGTTCGGCCGGCTCGTCGGGCTCGTCGTCGTCCGGTTCGTCGGCGGCGACCGATCCCGCGGCGCTCCTCGAGCCGTCCGTCACCGGCGGGCTCGAGTCCGCCACCGCCTATGTCAAGGCTCTCGGCCCGGCCTTCCCGTCGATTGCCTCAACGCCGGCATACACGGCGGCGCTCGACGATCTCCAGACGGCGCCGGGCCTCATCGCCCAGCTCCGGCAGGGCGCGCGCGTGTCCACCCAGCTGCGGCAGCTGTCGGCCGCGCTGAAGTCGCCGACGTCGCGGGCCGGCGACACGCAATCGCTCCAGTCGTTCGCCGGGTACGTCCGGGACGTCGCGGGTTACCTCCAGGAGCTCGCGGCGGCCTACCCGTCGACGGCGTCTCAGCCCGCGTTCCAGCAGGCGCGCGCCGACCTCGTGGCGCTCCAGCAGGCACAGGCGAGCGGCGTCCAGCCGTCGCCCGCCACCATCGTCGACCTCTCGGCTCGGCTCGACGCGCTCGCGACCCACTTCGACTCGCAACCCGAGGCGATCCTCTTCCCGAAGAGCCTCCCGCAGACGCCGCAGGCTGCGGCGCTCGAGCGGCAGATCTCGACGACGTTCGGGAAGCTGCCGGGCGATCTTCGATCGCTGGCTGCGAAGTACGCGGCGCTGCCCGACGACGTCTTCATCCCGACGGGCCTCACAGGGTCGGCCGGGCAGCAGGTGAACTCGACGCTCGCGGCGTTCATGTCCGCCAACCGGGACGTCACCCGGCTGTACGTGATCACGAGCGACGACCCGTACTCGACGGCGGCGTTCGACACCGTCCGGCGCGCACGCACGGTGGTCGACCCGATCGGCAGCCAGCTGGGCCATGGGACCGTTGCCTACGTCGGCGGCCCGACGGCGGAGCTCGCCGACACGCAGACCGCCCTCGGCAAGGACTTCCAGCGCGTCGCGCTCATCACCGTGCTCGGCGTGCTGCTCGTGCTGGTCGTGCTGCTGCGGGCGCTCGTCGCGCCGGTCTACCTCGTGCTGACCGTCCTGCTGTCCTACCTGAGCACGCTCGGGCTGTCGGCGTGGCTGTTCCAGTCCGTCCTCGGGCAGCCCGGCGTGAACTACTTCCTGCCGCTGATGGTGTTCGTGCTGCTGGTCGCGCTCGGCTCCGACTACAACATCTTCCTGATGAGCCGAGTGCGGGAGGAGAGCGAGGAGCACCCGATCCGCGAGGGGATCCGGCTGGCGTCGGGCAGGACGGGCGCCGTCATCACGTCCGCCGGCCTGATCCTCGCCGGCACGTTCGGGTCGATGGCGAGCGCGCCGCTCGTCGTGCTGTTCCAGGTCGGCGTGGCGGTCGCGGTGGGGGTGCTGATCGACACGTTCCTCGTCCGGTCGATCCTCGTGCCGGCGCTCACGACCGTCGTCGGCGACCGGGCGTGGTGGCCATCACGGCTCGGCGTCCGCCGCAGCGCGACCGGAGCGTCGGGAGGCGGTGCCGGGAAGGGCGCTGGTGTGGGACAGGACGCCGGTGCCGGGAAGGGTGCGGACGCGCGACAGGGCGGCGGTCCCGCGAAGGACGCGTCCGCGGGGACGAGCACGGGCACGGGTCCGGTCGCGGCCAAGCAGGCCGGCTGACAGGCAGGCACGGCCACGGCGACGAGTGCCAGTCGGGCGCTTCAGTCGGCGCGCCACGCGCCAGCCGGGCCGGTTTGCATCTGACTCACGCTATCGACCGAGGTACGCGCGCGTCTTGAGCGGCAGGTCGAATCCTTGAGCCTGATTCGCGACCGCGACGTCTCAGGCGCCCTCTCGCGTCGTGCTCGTGAGCGACACTCATGGGAACGACCTGAAGGCCGCCCAGGACGCGCGGCGAGGTTCCACCGCCATCATCTCCGGCGTGCGGGTTGGTCGCTTGCATGAACCTGGTGCACATCGCCGTTGGCTTCGTGCGCGACATGCAAAGTTGTGACGCGGACGGCATCGGACCGGCACGTGGTACGGCCCTCCGCCATCGTCGGCGGACGAGCCGCCGCCGTCGAGGCCCGCGCCGAGCTCTCAGGCGAGCGTGTTCACCGGCGCTGGGTTCGCCGCCTCCCAGGCCTCGATCGCGGGCAGGCGTGCGAGCACGTAGCCGATCTCGTCGGTCCCCTCGAGCAGCATGCGGCGGACGAACGGGTCGATCTCGAAGCCGAACGAACCGCCGATGACGGCCATCGCCTCTGCGACGCCGGGCAGGTCGGGGCGGGTCGGTCGCACACCGATCGTCTGCGCGTCGAGGTCGATCGCGAGCTCGACGTCGGGGTCGGCCGCGACCAGGTCGAACAGTGCCCCGTGCCGCTCCGGCGACACGACGATCGGGAGCAGCCCGTTCTTGAGCGAGTTGGCCCGGAAGATGTCGGCGAACCCCGTCGAGACCACGGCCCGGATGCCCCACGACAGGAGCGCCCACGGGGCGTGCTCGCGCGAGGATCCCGGCCCGAAGTTCGCGCCGGCCAGCAGGACGGCGCGGCCCTGCATCTCGGGCCGGTTCAGCACGAAGTCGGGGCGCGCCGTCCCATCCGCGGCGTACCGCCAGTTCGAGAACAGGCCATCGGCGAGGCCGGACTTCTCGGTCGTCTTCAGG
>JAKAAV010000157.1 GCA_021802185.1 Chloroflexota bacterium
CCGCACCTCGTCGGTCGACACCTGCTCCAGCGCGTGGGTGATCGCGCCGAGGGAGCCCTGGACGTCGGCCTTGATGACGATCCGCAGCTCGCGCGTCTGGCCGGCCTGGATCTGGCGGTACAGGTCCTCGAGCGTGGCCCGCGCGCCGGTCTCGGCCTTCGCACCGGCCTGCACGCGCCGCTGATCGACGATCGCGCGCGCGGCGCGGTCGTCCGCGACCGCCTGAAGCGTGTCGCCCGCGGCCGGCACGTCGGCCAGGCCGAGGACGACGACGGCCGACGATGGCCCGGCCTTCGCGACGCGCGCCCCGACGCTGTTCTCCATCGCACGGACGCGGCCGAACGTGGCGCCCACCACGACCGTGTCGCCGACCTTGAGCGTGCCGGTCTGGACCAGCACGGTCGCGACCGGGCCGCGGCCCTTGTCCAGCTCGGCCTCGACGACGGTGCCGATCGCGGGCCGCTTCGGGTTCGCCTTGAACTCCTGCAGGTCCGCGACGAGCAGGATCATCTCGAGCAGATCGTCGATGCCCGTCCGCTGCTTCGCGCTCACCGGCACCAGCGGCGTGTCGCCCCCGTACTCCTCCACGAGCACGCCGTGCTCGGAGAGCTCGGTCTTCACGCGGTCCGGGTTCGCGTCCGGCTTGTCGATCTTGTTCAGCGCGACGATCATCGGGACGCGCGCCGCCCGGATGTGGTCGATCGCCTCGACGGTCTGCGGCATGACGCCGTCGTCCGCCGCGACGACGAGGATCGCGATGTCGGTGCTCTTGGCGCCACGTGCGCGCATCGCGGTGAACGCCTCGTGCCCCGGCGTGTCCAGGAACACGATCCGCTTGCCGTTCCTGACGGCCTCGCTCGCGCCGATGTGCTGCGTGATGCCGCCGCGCTCGCCGGCCGCCACGCTCGTCGCCCGGATCGCGTCGAGCAGGCTGGTCTTGCCGTGGTCGACGTGGCCCATGACGGTCACGATCGGCGCGCGCGCGACGAGCTTCGACGGATCGTCCTCCTCCCAGAGCGGCTCCCTGGGCGCGGCCGCCGGCGCGGCCTCGGCGCCCGCCTCCTCGACCGCCACAGGCGCGGCGGTCGCCTCGGCGACCTCGTACCCGAGCTCCTCGGCCACGAGGCTCGCGGTGTCGCGGTCGATGCTCTGGTTGATCGTCGCGAAGATGCCGCTCTTGATGAGCTCGCGGATGACGTCCGCGGGGTTCACGTGGAGCAGGGCGGCCAGCTCCTGGACGGTGACGGTCGCGGGGATCTCGATCGCACCACGCTCGCTCGGCTCGATGACCTGGACGCTCGATCCGGCCATCTGGTCCGGGCGGCGCGGCGGCTTGCGCGGTCCGCGGCGACCGCGGGTTCCACTGCGGCTTCGTGCCACGGGTGCCTCCTCGATCAGGTTGGCGAGACGGCCGAGAGCCGCTCGCGGATGGGTTCGGGAATGGGGACGCCGAGGGCGCGCTCGAGGGAGCGGCGCTTCACGGCGTCGGCGACGCATGCTGCGGACGCGCACACGTACGCGCCCCGCCCGGGCAGCCGCCCGGTGGGATCGACCTCGACGCCACCGCCCGGAGTGCGGACGACCCGCACGAGATCGCGCTTGGCACGCTCGGTTCGGCACGCCACGCACGTGCGGGCGGGCTGACGGCGGGGGCGGGATCCCGCGCCTACGGAGCCACCTCCTCGGTGGGTTCCGGCGCAGGCGCCGTCTCGTTGGCGGGCCCCGATGCAGGCGCCGGCGCGTCAGCTGCTTCCGCCGCAGGCGCCGGCTCGTCGGAGGGTTCGGGCGCGGAGCCCTGCTCCTCGGCGGACGGCTGCTCGGACGGCGCCGGCTGTCTCCCGGCCGGTCCCGATCGCTCGCGACCGTCCCCCGGCACGGCCTCGCCCTCGCGCGGCTGGTCGCTCCGGATGTCGATGCGCCAGCCGGTCAGCTTCGCGGCCAGCCGGGCGTTCTGCCCCTCGCGGCCGATGGCCAGCGAGAGCATCCGCTCGGGAACGGTCACGGTCGCGATGCGGGCCGCCTCGTCGATCGAGACACCGACGACCTGCGCCGGGCTCAGCGCGTTCGCCACGAACTGCGCGGGGTCCTCGGCCCACGGAATGACGTCGATCTTCTCGCCGTTGAGCTCCGCGACCACGGCCTGCACGCGCCCGCCGCGCTGGCCGACCGTCGCGCCAACCGGGTCCAGCCCGTCCTGCCGGCTGCTCACCGCCACCTTGGAGCGGCTGCCCGCCTCCCGCGCGATCGCCTTGATCTCGACCGTGCCGTTGTGGATCTCGGGCACCTCGAGCTCGAACAGGCGGCGCAGGAACCCCTTGTGGGTCCGGCTCACGTAGACCTGCGGGCCCTTCGTCGTGCGGCGCACCTCGAGCACGTACGCCTTGACGTGCTGCCCGATCCGGTAGCTCTCGGTGGGCGACTGCTCGGTCGTGGCCAGCACTGCCTCCACGCCCTTGCCCATGTCCAGGATGATGCCGCGCGGCTCGACACGGTTGACCGTGCCGGTGATGATCTCGGCCTCGCGCTGGGCGTACTGCCCGAACACGACCTCCCGCTCGGCCTCCCGCAGCCGCTGGAGCACGAGCTGCTTGGCCGTCTGAGCGTGGATGCGGCCGAAGCTCGCGGCGTCGAGCTCCTCGGTCTCCACGATGTCCCCCGGCTCGGCGTTCGCCTTGATGCGGCGCGCCTCCTCCAGGGTGAACTCCGTGAGGGGGTCCTCGACCTCCTCGACGGCGATCATCGCGCGGAACACCCGGATCCGGCCCGTCTCCGGGTCGATCTCCACGTAGACGTTCTCGTTCCCGGGGGCGACCCGCCGGTACGCGGCCTGGATCGCCTCCTCCACGGTCTTGACGAGCTGCTCGCGCGGAACGCCCTTCTCGGCGTTCAGCTGCAGGAGGGCGCCGATGAAATCCCGGCTCATGTAGCGCCTCCTCTCGTCTCGTGTCGACCGCCACTCACAAGAAGACGTGGGGGTCACCCACGTCGAAGCGGCGGCCAGCGATCAGTCAGGCGGAAGTATATCACCCGCCCCCTTCGGTCCAGATCACCAGCCCGGCCCCCGGAGCACCTGCATCCCGGGCTGCTCGACCCCCCGTACGCTCGGGGCGCAGGCGCACGGGAACCGGGACAGGGGGCCGCTCCTCATGAAGACGGGCCGGTGCGCCTGGGGGGCGCCGCTGCACCCGAACCGGGACGGGCGCCCGCGTGTCGGTCGCGCACGCGCTCGGGGACGCCGCTGCGCCGGGGCCTGGGCAGGGCCAGGTCAGTCGGCTCCGATCCTCGCGGCGGCCGGCCGCCCATGCCCGGCCCCCGCCTCGCCGGCGCGCGACCCCTCGCCGAGGCGTGTCGTCAGCGCGATCCCGCCGACGACCGCCGCGCACGCGAGTCCGAACGTTGCAAGCAGCGCCGTCGCCCGATCCCAGCCGAGCGCCGGCGCTTCCGCGAGCACGATCCCGCCGACGCCGGCACCGAGCGCGGTCCCGAGCACGTCGGACAGCTGGAGGCCCGCCGTCGCGACGCCCTCGCGCCCGGCGGGCGCCAGGTGCAGCACGAGCAGCGTGATGCAGGAATAGCCGAGGCCCATCCCGAGGCCGCTGATGCCCCAGCCCGCGAGACCGACCGCGACCGGGATCGCGGGCGACGTGGCCGCTGCCACGAGCGCGATCCCCAGCACGACGAGTCCGAGCCCCAGCCGGATCAGGAACCCGGTTCCGAGCGCCGCCACCTGCCGGGCCTGGATCCACGATCCGGCGGCCCACGCGACGGTGGCCGCCGTCAGCGAGACACCGGCCTCGGGGGCCGAGAGCCCGCGCACGGAGACGAGCATGAGGGGGACGAACGCCTCGGCGCCCGTGAACCCGAACATCAGGACCCCACGGAGGAGCGTGGTCGCGGGGAGCCCGGCCGAGGCTCGGAGCGTCCCGGGCGGCAGCACGCGACCGAGCGACGGCAGCGCGACCGCGGCTCCCGTGGTGACGAGCACGGGGAGCCACGGCAGACCGCGGGTATCGAGGCCGGCGAGGACGAGACCGGCGCCGACCGCCACGCGCAGGACGTCCGCGATCCGGCCGCGCCGGATCGCCGACGCAGCCCCCGACTCGCCTGCACGGCTCGTCCGGGCAGGATCGGTCGACGGGACGCGCAGCAGCGGTCGCGTCGTGATCGCGGCCGCGACGCCCACGAGCGGGAGCAGCGCGAGGAACACCGCGCGCCAGGACAGCACCTCGGCGATGAGGCCCGCGAGTGCCGGCCCCGCGATCCCGGGCACGACCCACGCGGTCGACATGATGGCGAACATGCGAGGGCGAAGGGCCGGCGCGTACTGGCGGCCGATGCTGACGTATGCGACGGCCGGGATCGCCCCGGCGCCGATCCCCTGCACGGCGCGAGCCACGACGAGGACGGGCATCGTCGGCGCCAGGCCTCCGGCCAGCAGGCCGATCGCGAAGAGCGTCAGCCCGAGGAGGTACGGGCGTTCGAGGCCAACGGCGTCCGCGAGCTCTCCCGCGGCCACGATCCCCACCATGTTCCCCAGGAAGAACGCGCTGAAGACCCAGCCGTAGAGCGCTATCCCGCCGAGGTCGGACGCGACCAGCGGCATGACGGTCGCGATCGCGAGCGACTCGAACGCCACGAGCGTGACGGTCAGCGCAAGGCCGGCCGTCAGTGTGCGCAGCTCGCCTGCCCGGAGCGCCGGACGAGTCGGGATCGACGCGCTCACGATCGTCGACAGGCTACGGGCCGCGACCGCCGGTCAGGCCGCCCGCACGTGACACGGTCCCGCCTCACCTGACCGGGGAGACGCGTGGCCGGCATACCTCTCCTCACGTCGGGACCAGGGAGGCGGGTGACGCCGGGCGAGCCGGGAGGGCCGAAGCGACTCCGGGCACGCCCGGCTGGAGCGGAGGCCGGAGCGGACGCCCGGGCGGCAGGACCCGCCTCTCCGGCGCTCAGTATGCCTTGGCCCAGACGACCCGCCGCTCGGACGGCCGCCCGTCGACGATGCACCGGCCCGTCTCCGGCTGCGCGTCGAACGGGATGTTGCGGATCGTCGCCCCCGTCTCCTGGTTGACCTGGGCCTCGCACTCCGGCGAGCCGCACCAGTGCGCCCAGATGAACCCGCCCTCGTCGTCGTTCACCCGCTTGAACGCGGCGTAGTCGTCGACGTGGTGCGTGTTCGCCTCTCGGAAGTCGAGCGCGCGCTGGAACAGCTCCTGCTGGTAGCCCTGCAGGCGCAGCGGCAGCTCGCTCGCGAGCAGGTCGAGCGGGACGGCCTCCCGCGACCGGTCCATGCGGCGCACCAGCACGCCCTGCCGGGCCGCGACGTCGCGCGGCCCGACCTCGATCCGGAACGGGACGCCGCGCAGCTCCCAGTGGTTGTACTTGAAGCCCGGGGACTCCTCGCGCCAGTCGACCTCCAGCCGCACCTCCCGTCCCTCGGGCGTCGAGCGGAGCGCGAGATCGAAGCGCTCGATCGCGTCGGCCACCGCGGATCGGTCGGCCTCCGAGCGAAAGATCGGGACCACCACGACCTGCACCGGCGCCACCTTCGGCGGCAGCACCAGCCCACTGTCATCGCCGTGGGCCATGATTGTCGCGCCCACCATGCGCGTGCTGAACCCCCAGGAGGTCCCGTGGGGATGGCGACGCTGGTTGTCGCGGTCGAGGAACGTGATGCCGGCGGCCTGCGCGAAGTTCGACCCGAGGTAGTGGCTCGTGCCGGCCTGCAGCGCCTTCCGGTCGCGCATCATGGCCTCGATCGAGTAGGTGTACACGGCGCCGGGGAACTTCTCACCCTCGCTCTTGCGGCCAGAGATCACCGGGATCGCCAGCCACTCCTCGGAGACCTTGCGGTAGATCTCCAGGCCGAGGTCCACCTCCTCGCGCGCCTCCTGCTCGGTGGCGTGGAACGTGTGCGCCTCCTGCCACAGGAACTCGGTGGTCCGCAGGAACAAGCGCGTGCGCAGCTCCCAGCGCACCACGTTGTTCCAGAGGTTCATCAGCAGGGGCA
>JAKAAV010000158.1 GCA_021802185.1 Chloroflexota bacterium
GCCGACCAGGCCCTCGAGCGCGAGCGCAACGAGCGGGAGCGCGCGCGACTCGAGCGAGAGCTCGACGAGGCGCGGCACCTGCTCGACGCCGCGGACGCCCGGCTCGCGAACGAGGCGTTCGTGTCCCGTGCCCCGGCGAACGTCGTCGAGGGCGCGCGCGCGCGGGCGAAGGAGCTCCGGGAGCGGGTCGCGGTGCTCTCCGAGCGGCTGGGAGAGCGGGCATGACACCCACGGAGGCGGGGCCGGCGGGGGTACGATTGACCGCGGTCGTGGCATCGGTCGTGCGACGGTCGGGGAGGGCATGAGGTGCCGCTGGAGTTCCTGAAGCGACGACGGAAGCCGGAGGAAGCGGCGGCGCCACCGCCGGTGCTGCCCGAAGAGATCGAGCCCGAGGAGTTCGAGGTTCGGCTGAGCTACCGGGCGAAGAGCACCGAGGGCGTCCGGATGCAGGACGGCCAGGGCGCGCTTCGCGAGATGCCGGCGATGCTGGCGGGCATCGCGAAGAGCGACATCGACCTCCTCTACCCGCTGCCCATCGAGCTGAGCGACGCCGCTCCGACGATCGTCCAGCCGTCCGAAGCCATGCAGTGGATCACCGCCCACCAGGCCGACAGCCCGATCGCGCGGCACACCCTGCTGGTGCTCGAGACCGTCGGCGCGGTCGACCTCGCGTTCGACACGCTCGCGGTCGCGCTGCTGAGCGGCGAGACCGACACGTCCGGGAATCCGGAGTACAACGCGATCGTCGGCGGCGTGGCGTCGCACTGGGACGAGGCGACCGGCGACATGCTCGTCCGCGCCGTCGTGGGCTGGGGCGGCAAGGGCGTCCGCGGCGACACGGATCGGACGGCGCAGAAGATCCTGTCGAGCCTGCTGGCGAACGTGCTGGCGAGCCAGTACTCGCTGGGCATGACGCCGTCCGAGAGGCCGGTGCCGGCGGCGGGGGCCGGAGGCCTGGTATGCGCGTCGTGCGGGTTCGCGTCGGCGCACGAGCGGGCGTTCTACTGTCCGAAGTGCGGGATGCGCCTGCTGCGGGGTTAGGCGAGGAGGTTCCGTTGCCGGTCTACGACTATGCGTGCACGGAGTGCGGCCGAACCATCGAGGTCACGCACGGCGTGCATGCGCAGGGCCCGTCCGTGTGCGAGGTGTGCGGGGGCTCGATGCGGAAGCTGCTCTCGCCGCCCGCGATCGTGTTCAAGGGCTCCGGCTGGGCGAAGAAGGACGCGCAGGCGGCGAGCCGGGCGCGTTCGGTCGGCGGCAAGGGCTCCAGCCCCACGAAATCCTCGAGCGACGGGACGTTGAAGGAATCCGGCGCGTCGTCGAGTGGTGACGGCGCGGGCTCGAGCGGGTCGAAGTCTGGAGCATCGAGTTCGGATGGGGCCGCTTCGGCCGGATCGGCGACCGGTGGATCGACGACCGGCGGCGCCTCGTCCGGCACGGACTGACGTGCCGAAGCCTCCCTCCGACTGGATCACGCTCGCGGAGGCCAGCGAGATCTTCGCGTCCGCCAACATCCGCGTGAGCCCGTCGACGCTCGGCCGATGGGCACGGGAGAGACGCATCCAGAGCGCGCGACCCGGCCGCCTGATCTACGTGCGCCGGTCGCAGATCCGGGCCATGCTGCTGCCACGTGGGCACGCCGGCGTGCCCGACGTCCGCCTGCCCGCCCCGTACGACACCCCCGGACAGGGATCGCTGTTCACCGACCTCGACGACTGACGACCGCGTCGCTCGTTCGCGGCCGTCGCAGACGACGTCGCGCCCGTGGACGATCCGTCCGGGGCGCGGGCTCGCCTTCCGCTGATGCCTCGGGCCATGCCCCGGTGCGGGTCGATCCCCGTCAGACCTGGCGCGCGCCGCACCGGCGGCAGAACCGTGCGCTCGCCGAGAGGGGGAGACCGCAGCCCTGGCACGCCTGCACCCCCGAGCCGGGTTTGGTGACGATCTCTCGCGTCGACTCCTCCCAGACGGTCCGTGTGACCCGCGGCGACAGCTGACCCTGGTCGGCCTGGCGGCCGCGAAGCAGCCACGCACGCCGTACGCGCTCCTCGGATGGCTGCGCGGCCGGCTGCGCGGGCGGCGGTGCCTGGATCTCCTCGGGCGCGACGACCTGCCACGGAGCGACGCCGGGCTGGGGCGGGCGCGGAGGGTGGATCGGCGTCTGCGGCCGCGGCTCGCCGGGCTCGGTGACGGCAGGCAGCGCCTCCGTCGGGGCTGCGGGCGACACCGCAGCAGGCTGCGCGGCAGGAGGCTGCGCTTGGGTCGGTTCTGCCGGCGCGAGCTCCACGGTCTCGGCCGCCTGCCGCTCCGCGCTTTCCGGGACGGCTGCGACAACGGGCGCCAGCTCCGGCGCTGCTTCCACGGCCTGTTCGGCCTCGGCCGCCTGCCCGACCGCGATTTCGGCTCCGGCCGCCTGGGCGATCGCGATCTCGGCCTCGGGCTCCCGCTCAAGTCTCGCGGGCTGCTCGGCCTCGTCCGCCTGCATTCCTTCGACTTCGAGCTCGGGCGCCGCCGCCTCGGGCTCGGGTGTCGCAACGCCCTCGACGTCGACGGCTTCCCCGGGCTCCGGTGCCGCCGCCAGAGGCTCGACCTCGGGCGCGGCGGACGGCGTGACCGCCGCCTCCGCGACGACGGCCTCTTCGGCCTCAGCCGTGACGCCGATCTGTTCCGCGGCCTGGCGGGCCTCGTCGAACCGCTCGGGTTCCTGGACGCCCGTCCCGGATTCAGCCTCTGCCGCGGCAAACGCGGGCTCGGGTGTCGCAAGCCCTGGCTCGGCCGCTGCAACCTCCTGCTCGGCCGCGGCAACCGCGGGCTCAACCGCCGCAACCTCCGGCTCGGCCGCGCTCGCCGGTTCCTGCTCGACGACCGCGGGAGGCTCGAGGGCTGCGCCGGGTTCGGCGGCCTCGGCCGACGCGAGGGCGGCGGGGAGCTCGACGGCCTCCGCTGATGCGACGGTCGCGACGGACTCGGGTCCCTCGGCCTCGAGCGCCGCCTCAGCCTCGACCTCAACGACGAGCTCGACCTCCGGGTGCCAGGCCTCGGGCTCCAGCGCCATCTCGGGCGTCGCTTCAGCGAGCACCCCGGCCTCGGGCTCGGCCGCGGGCTCGGCGGCCTCCGGTTCGGCGGGCGCGACCAGGGACTCGAACTCGGACCCGGGCTCCGGGGCGAGCTCGGACGCAGCTTCGAGCGGGATCTCCGTGTCCAGCGGCTCCGACGGCGCCTCGAGCTGCGCGGCACCCCACGCCTCGGGCTCGACAGCCGTCTCTCCGGCCCCGGCCTCCTCGGCCACCGCGAGCGGCTCGGGCTCGGAGACCAGCTCGATGCCCGCGCTCGTTGCCTCGACGCTCTCGGCCTGTGCCTCGAGCACGACCGCCGGCTCCGCCTCGGCGGTCTCCTCGGCCTCCGCCTCGAGCGCGGCCGGTGGCGCTGTGTGGGCGAGCTCCTCGGCGATCTCGACCTGGGGGGTCGCCGAGACCTCTGCCCGCAGCTGGAGGGCAGCCTCGAACGGCTCGGCGATCGGCTCTGCCTCGACCGGCCCCGCGAAGGCCTCGGCCTCCGTCTCGGTCGACGCCTCCATTGGCGCGGTTCCCGACTCGACCGGTTCCTCGGTGGCCTCGGCCATGGTCTCGAGTGGCGCTTCGGGCGCCTCTGCCACGAGCACCTGCTGCGGCTCGAGCACCTGGTCCGGGAGGACTGCCAGCTCCGGCTCGACCGGCTGCTCGGCCTGGACGGGCGGCGCCGATTCTGGCGCCAGGGCCACTTCCGCGACAGGCTCGACGCGCTCGACGTCTTCGGCCGCCACGGCCCCGGCGCGTCCCGGTGCGACCCCCTCGTCACCTCGCGGCGCCACGGCCTCTGCAGCTTCGGCACTGGCGGCGGGGCCCGTTTCGGGGTTGGCAGCCGTCTCCGCCTCGGGTTCGACAACCGGGAGGGCGAACGCCGCCAGGCGCCGCGACAGCCAGTCGTCGGTCTCGGCGAGCTCTTCCGCCGGTTCCGAGATGGCTTCTGGTCCCGCCTCCGGCGTCGCCGCCGTCTCGCGGTCCAGGCCCGGCTCGGCAGGCCCGAAGTCCGTCCCGGGCTCCACGCCGAGCGTGGGCTCGATGCCGCCGAGAATCTCGAGCGCGGCTGAGCCGAAGATCGGACCCTCGGTGGGGAGACCGGACTCGTCCGCGGGCAACGCTGCGGCGGGCGCGCGCCTGCGCCCGTGGGGCTTCCCTTCGACGTGGATCTCGGCGCCGGGAGTTGCGGCGGGAGCCCCCGTTTGCGGCGTCGTGGGGAACTCGACCGCCTGGGACGCCGGCAACGGCGTGTCCGGCGTCGCTGTGGATTCCGGCGCGGCCGGGACCGCAACAGCCACCCCTGTGGCCGCTGCGGCGTCAACGACGACGGACGACGTCGCCTCCTCCGCTTCGAGCGCGAGCAGGGCCGCGTCGAGCGGATCGGGGACGCCGGGCATCGGAGCGCACGATCGACAGCGGCCAGCCTCGGGGTTCCAGCAGTCGCGGCACGTGTACTGCCGGCAGCTGAAGCAGAAGCTGAACGTGTCGTGGAACGCGCGCAGCTGGGCGCCGGATGCCTGCCGATCCTGGTCCCGACGAGCCTCGGACAGGGCCTCGTCGAGCGATTCCTCGGACGTGATGTAGTTCCGCAGCCCGCGGGCGAGCATTCGGGCGCGCGAGATCGGCCCGCCGCCGACCCGCGGGGACTGGAAGGTGAATTTCGCCCCGCACCGCTCGCAGTACGACTCGGTGAGGATGTCGGTCATCGTTGCGCGACGCTCAGCCCTGCTGGTTCCCTACAGAGTACAGGGTGCGGACGCGCCGTCCCCCCGACGACCGGCGTTGAACCGGGGGACATTCGTCCCGCCGGGTGGGACACCCATCGAAACGGCGACCCGATCGCGCCGCCTGCGCCATCGCCGATGCGGGCCACCGCCGGCGCGGGCCGCCGTCCACGCGGGGCCCCGCGGGGCCCGGTGCTAGACTCCGTCCCCGATGCCCGGCCCCTTGACCGCGGTTGAGCGGTTCTTCGAGCGTATCTTCGAGCGCCCGGCCGCCCGACTCTTCGGCGCCGGAGTCGAGCCCGTCCAGGTCCGTCACCGGCTCGAGCACGCGATGGACGGCGCGCATCGCGCGCCCGGCGGTTTCGTTCCCGACCAGTACCGCGTCCGGGTCCACCCCGACGAGCTCGCGGGGCTCGGGGACGCGGTCGGCTCGTTCGCCGAGGCCCTCGTGATGCACGCACGGACGCATGGCTACCGGCTCCCCCGACGTCCGACCGTCGTCCTGTCCGGCGACCCGGACGTCGCCCCCGGGGACGTCGCGGTCGATACGCGACTCGGCTGGGGTGGGACGTCCGAGCCGGTGGGCTCCGACACGCCACGCCCCGCGCCGGCCGACGGCTCCCCGTCGGGCGCCACGATGGTGTTCGAGGTGCCCCGCCCCCGGGTCCCGTACGCGACGCTGCTGGTCCACACGCCGGGTGTCGCGCCACGCGAGTTCGCCGTCCAGGAGGCGAGCGTCCGGATCGGTCGGGCCCCCGAGAACGACCTGGTCCTGCCCGACTCCCGCGTCTCGCGTCAGCACGGCCTCCTGTCCGCGCGACAGGGCGGCCTCGTCTACACGGACCTCGGCAGCACGAACGGTTCGTTCGTCAACGGCGGCCGGGTTCGCGAGGTGGCGCTCGGGCCGGGCGACGTCCTGCAGGTCGGCTCCTCGACGGTCCGCGTCGGCCGCGCCGGATGACGCTGCCCGACGGGCTCGACGCGTTCGCGTTGAGCCTCTGGTTGCTGCGCATCGCCTTCCTCGCCGGCCTCTACCTGTTCCTGCTGGGCATCGCGCGCATGCTGCTTCGCGATCTTCGGCTCGCGAGCGCGACCACGCCCGGCGAGCTGGGGCGTCTCGTCGTCGTGGGGTCGTTCGACGGCGGTCCGCCCGTCGGCGCGTCGTTTCCGCTCGACGCGGTCACGACCGTCGGGCGGGACGTGAACAACACG
>JAKAAV010000159.1 GCA_021802185.1 Chloroflexota bacterium
GGGGGCGTTCGCGCGTGGCGACGCAACGCTGTCGTTCTTGATCCACCCGGCATGGTGGGCGTTCGACGGCGAACCGCTCCTGGCGCGCGCCCCGGATGCGGCGGAGGCGAGTGGTTCGACCGAGGACGACTGAACGCCTCGCAGCGAGCGATCGGCGGGCGCTCTCAGCCCCGCTTCAGGGAGCGGGCGAGGCGGTCAGCCTCCCAAGCGCCTCGAGCGCCTGCTGCACGAGCTGCATCTCCTGCCCGTAGCCGACGTAGTCGCCCTTCGCCTGGTCGGCCTGGGCCGCCGCGAAGTGCTGGTTGATGAACTGGATGAGGCCGGCGGTGTCGGTCGGCAGCGGAGCGGCGGACGACCCCGGTCCTGCCGAAGATCCGGGAGCCGCCGAGGCGCCCGGAGCCGCCGACGAACCCGGGGTCGATGTCGTTCCGGACCCCGAGCCTCCCGTCCCCGCCGTCTGCCCGCCCGTGCCGACCCCGGTGACGACCGACGTGATCGCCTGCTGCAGCGTGTTGCCCCACCCGACCGTCTGCTCGGAGGCGACCACCACCTTCGTCAGCTGCGGGAAGGCGGAGGCCGTCGACTGCAGGTAGATCGGCTCCAGGTAGACGAACGAGGACCCGACCGGCAGCACGAGCATGCTGCCGCGGATCACCCGCGAGCCGCTCGCGTTCCACAGGCTGATCTGCGCGCTGATGACCGGATCCTGGTCGATGCGCGCCTCGATCTGGGTCGGGCCCTGGATCGTGGAGCTCGACGGCAGCTCGTAGACGATGACCTGACCTCGTCCGGTCCCGTCGTTGCGCGCCGCCACCCACGCGATCATGTTCGGACGGGACGCGGCCACCATCGGCTGCACGAGCACGAACTCGGGGGCGCTCTCGCCGGGGAGCCGGATCTCGACGTAGTACGCCTGCGGCGGAAGGACGTTCGTACCCGCCGTCGTGACCGACGGCACCATCCAGAGGTTGTCGCCCTTGTAGAAGCTGGAGACGTCGGTGACGTGGTACGCCGCGTACATCTGCGTCTGCGCGTTGAACATCGACTCCGGCGTGCGCAGGTGCGCCTGCAGGCCGGCGGGCATCGCGGACAGCGGCTCGAACATGGCGGGGAAGACGCCTTCCCACGCCTTGATCAGCGGATCGGATGGGTCGGCCACGTAGAAGTGGACCGTCCCGTCGTACGCGTCCATCGTGATCTTGACGCTGTTGCGGATGTAGTCGTACGTCGCCCCGAGGCTCGAGTCGGCGTAGGCGGTCGCGTCCGGGAGCGCCGCGGTGAGTGTGTACGCGTCCTGGACATAGACGAGGTGCCCGTTCGGCGCGATCACCAGGTACGGGTCGCCGTCGAGTGACAGGAACGGGGCTAGCGTCGAGATCCGGTCGGTCAGGCTCCGGTGGAGCAGGAGTCGGGTCCGCGCGGTGATCTGGCTGCTGATCGCGACGTTGGCGTCGCTCAGGCTCCACGCCCAGAACAGCCGCTCGGGAATCGAGCCGACCGAGATTCCGGCACTCCCCGCGTAGCGGGTGTCGACGTCGCTGCCGTTGCCGGCGCTCGACGGATAGTCGAACTCCGCGCTCTTCGCGTCGACGAGCACCCAGCTCGACGGCCGCTGCCCGAAATAGATGCGCGGTTGCGTGACCACGGGCGCGCCGGGCGCCGACGTCACGGGCAGGTTCTCGATGATGAGGTGCGGCAGGCCGTTCGGGTCGACCCCGTTGGCCGGCACCATCGCCAGGCCGTACCCGTGGGTGTACAGCACGCGCTTCGCGACCCACGACGCCGCCGGCTGGCTCTTGTTCAGCGCCATCTCGCGGGCCGACAGCAGGACCTCGGTCGGGTTCCCGTTGATGACGTATCGGTCGATGTTGACGGACGTGAACGTGTAGTACTGGCGGACGGTCTGAAGCTGGTCGAGGGTGGCCGCGAGCGGGCGCGGATCCCACAGCCGCGCGTTGTTGAACGTCGCCTGGTCGTTGCTGACCTCGGCGGCGGTCAGGCCCGAACGCAGCTGATCGGGCTGGACGGTCCACGAGTTGAGCGCGAACCCGAGCCGGGTCATCCCGATGTTGTTCGCGATGCTCGACGCCTCCGCCACGTTCTGGCTCGGGCCGACGACGATCCGCTGGTAGGCGGCGGGCAGCACGGCGCCGGCGATCAGCAGCGCGAGGTAGAGCGTGCCGCCGACGACCGCGACGCGACGGGTCAGACGACCACTGCGCATGACGGCCAAGACCACGACCGCGATGGCCGCGAGAACCGTGGCGGCGGCTGTCACCGCGGCGAGCGGCACGCGGATCGCGGCATCGGTCGCGCCGATCCCGGTGACGAACCCGTTCGTGGCGTACGAGAGGTCGTACCGGCCGAGCCACTGCATCGCCGCGACGGCGAGCAGGAGCAGCGCGACGAGCGCCGCGACATGGAGGACCGGTCCGCGACGCGTGACGTCGGCGCCGCGCACCGCGGCGATCGCGTACGCCGCGCCGCCGAGGACGATCATCGCGAGCAGCCCGGCAGCCGCGACGTTCACGACGAGGTGCAGCACCGGCAGCGTGAAGATCCACCAGCCGAGGTCGAGCCCGAAGACCGGATCCGTCGCGGGCGCGCCGCTCGTCACGAACGGCACGCGGTGGAACCAGAGCGCGATCGTCTGCCACGACGCGGTGAGCGTGACCGCGGCGAGGAGGGCGAGCGCGAGCGAGACGAGGACCAGCGGGACGCGCACGCGGGTGCGGGGGAGGTTGGCCGCCGCGACGAGCCAGGCCTCGCCCCGCGCCACGGGCGGCCTGGCGCGACCGTTCGTCGCGAAGCCGGCGTCGGTCGGGTCGCCGCTCAGCCGCCACGCGAGGACGAGGTTGCCGAGCAGCAGGATCCCTCCGGCGACCAGGCCGAGCACGAACAGGCCAGCCTGGTACCCGAACTGGCTCGTCCACGTGCTGCCGAACCCGACGCTCCGGAACCAGAGGTAGGCGGCCAGCGCAGCGGTGATCGCGTTGAGCGCGAGCCAGGCGGCCACCACGACCGCAACGACGAGCAGGATGCGCGCGCCGAGGTGCAGGACGCGCGCACGCCGGGACCGCGGCCCGCGTCGCGCGAGCGCATCCTGGCCTTTCGCGACCAGCCAGTCGCCGAGGCCCTCGAAACGCGAGTCATCCGGTGGTCGCACTTGTCCCATGCCGTGCGGTGACGCTCCTACTGTGGGGAAGACCCCACACTACTCCGATGCCACGTGACGGAGCCCGTGCCGTCCGCCGACCCCTCGCGGCATACACGCCCCGATCGCCCATGCTACCGTTCCGCTGCCTATGACGACTCCCGTCCGGGCGGTTCCCGCCGTCCGCGCCGGCGACCGACCCGGCCTCACCCAACGCCCCCCCGGCTTTCGCGAGCTGTTCCTCCAGCTCGAGTACGTCCGCCTGGTCCGTCGCGGCGTGCAGGACCTGAGGACGCGCGGCCGCCTGCTCCAGTACCTGGTCGGCACGGACCTCAAGCGCACGCACGCCGATACCGTGATGGGTCAGGTCTGGTGGCTCATCGACCCGTTCTTCTCGATGGCCATCTACTCGGTCCTCGTCACCGTCGTGTTCCAGCGCAGCATCGTCGACGCGCCGCTGTTCCTGTTCACCGCGATCCTGCCCTGGCAGTGGTTCCAGACCTCGCTCATCGACGCCACGACGTCCGTCACGGCGCGGGGCAACCTGATCCGCCAGATCCAGTTCCCGAAGATCGTGCTGCCCGCCGCCTCGACGCTCGCGGGCGCGATCACGTTCGGCTTCGGGCTGATCTCGCTCGCCGCTCTGTACCTGCTGTACCCGTCGCACCTGAGCCCGTGGCTGCTCGCGCTCCCGGTCGTGGCGGCCGTCCAGTACGTGTTCACGCTGGCGCTGGCGATCCTGTTCTCGGGCGTGAACACGTTCTACCGAGACGTGCAGAACCTCCTGCGGCACGTCGTCCGGATCTGGTTCTACGCGTCGCCGGCGATCTACTCCGTGACGGCCCTCCAGGGAAGCCTCTTCAAGTACGTCCTCTCGCTCAACCCGTTCACGTACCTGCTGACCTCCTACCGCAACATCGCCTACTACGGCACGGCGCCGGACTGGGTCGGGCTGCTGTCGGTCCTGCTTCTCTCACTCGTCCTGCTCGCATTCTCGATCTGGGTCTTCAAGCGGATCGAGACCGGCTTCGCGAAGATCCTCTAGATGCCTCGATCGGCCTACGCCATCGACGTCCAGGACCTCGGCATCCGATACAACCTGCACCTCACCCGGCGGACCACGATCAAGGGGTCGCTGGCGGAGTGGGTCGGTCGCCGGCAGCGCGACGAGCACTACTTCTGGGCGCTGCGGCATGTCACGTTCCGGATCGAGCACGGCGAGTCGATCGGGGTGCTGGGGCCGAACGGCGCCGGGAAGAGCACGCTGCTGCTCGCGCTGGCCGGAATCCTTGCGCCGGACGAGGGCTCGATCAGCGTCCACGGACGTGTCTCGTCGCTGCTGACGCTCGGCGCCGGCTTCGAGATGGAGGTCTCGGGGCGGGAGAACATCGCGTTGATCGGCGCCTTCATGGGCATCCGGCGGCGCGTCATGCGCGACCTCACCCCGTCGATCATCGAGTTCGCCGACATCGGCCCGTTCATCGACGCGCCGGTCCGCACGTACTCATCGGGGATGCGCGCACGGCTCGGGTTCTCGATCGCGACCGCGATCGCGCCCGACATCCTGCTGCTCGACGAGGTGCTGGGCACGGGCGACGAGGAGTTCCGGACGCGCAGCCAGCAGCGCATCCGCGACCTCGTCGATCGAGCCCGGGCGATCGTCCTGGTCACGCACGACCTGAACAGCGTGGCGGAGTACTGCAGCCGCTCGCTGCTGATGGAGAAGGGTCGCGTGGTGTTCGAGGGCCCCACGGCGGAGGCGGTCGAGTTCTACAAGGACCGCATCCGAAAGCGCAAGGCACAGGTGGCGGAGGAGGCGGCGGCACGTGCGGCTGCCGGACTGCCTGCACCCATGTCGCTCGACGAGCTGACGGCCGCGGCCTCGGAGCCCGGCGCGCGCGACGGCGACGTCCTCCGTGCGGGATCGCTCGACACGCTCACATCCCCCGGACAGCCGGGTTGACGCCGCACGGCCCGGCAGCACGGCCTCCTCGCGTCCTCGTCGTCACCCACTCCTATTACGAGGAGGACCCGCGCGTCCGGCGCCAGGCCGAGGCGCTCGCGGCCGCCGGCCTGTCGGTCGACGTGCTCGCGCTCCGGAAGCCGGGGTCGCCCGGCCGTGAACGCCTCGAGGGCGTCGAGGTGCACCGCCTGCCGGTGCAGCGACACCAGGGGGCGGGCATCGGGGTCTACCTCGGGGAGTACGCCGAGTTCTTCGTCCGTGTCGCGCTCGCGGCGATCCCGCTGCACGCTCGCCGCCACTACGACGTCGCGCAGGTCGCGACACTTCCCGATCCGCTCGTGTTCGCGCTCGCGCCGCTCCCGCTCGACGGCGTGCCGGTCGTGCTCGACCTGCACGAGGCGATGCCGGAGTTCTTCCGCAGCCGGTTCCCCGCGGCGTCCCGCCCCATGGTGCGGTTCGCCCTGCTGGCGGCCGAGCGCGCGTCGATCGCGTTCGCATCGAGGATTCTCACGGTCAACGACGCACTGAGGGACAGGCTGGTTGGGCTCGGCGTGCCTGCCGGCCGGATCGACGTCGTGCTGAACAGCCCCCGATCCGATCGCTTCGACCCGACGGCGCACCCGCGGCGTCCGTTCATGGCCGACGGCTGCCTGCGCCTCGTGTACGCCGGCGCGTTGACGCCGCTCTACCAGCTCGACGTGGTCCTCGACGCGCTGTCCCGGCTGGCCGGCGGTGTCGACGGTCCGCCGCTCGACGTGACGCTCGACCTGTATGGACGGGGCGACGCCGAGCCGATGCTGCGAGCGCGTGCGGCGGAGTTGGGCGTC
>JAKAAV010000160.1 GCA_021802185.1 Chloroflexota bacterium
CTCGCGCCGTCGGCACGGGTGATGATCGCGGCCGATGGGCACGACCCGGCGTACGGGGCGAGGCCGCTGAAGCGGGCGGTGCAGCGGATGATCGAGAACCCGCTGGCCCGGGCCCTGCTCGAGGGCCGCTTCCAGCCGGGCGCCACGATCACGATCGAGGCCGACCAGGCAACGGGCACCGTGCTGTTCCGATCGGGCGGCGAAGTCGTGGCCTCGACGGGGAGTCGCAACGCGCGGCGCGGCGAGCAGCCCGCGGGGCGGCCGCGCGACATCGTCGAGGAGACGCTCGCCGGCACGGGCCGGCGGCACGACGGGGGGCCGATCATCCAATAGGGGTCTCGGACGGCGCCGGCCTCCGGCTGACGGCCGCCCGAACCGCGGCCAGCACCGCTCTGTGGCCGAGGCGTCCCAGCCGCCTCGGCCGGCGCCGTCCTCGCCCAGGATTGAGCCGCCTCGCCTCGCGGGCACGGTCCGCCTCGAGAACCCAGCCGCCTCGGCCGGCGCCGACCTCGCCCAGGATTGAGCCGCCTCGCTCCGCGGACGCCGTCCGCCGTCGAGCGCGTCGCCGGCGGCCTCCTCGCCGGGCCGCGGCAGATCATCCGACGCCCCCTCTTCCCAGGAGGGGGCGTTTCCGTACCATCCGCAGATGCGTTTCGACGAGGCCGTCCAGCGGCTCGAGCGATGGCCGGATCCGCTTCCCGGCCCGCCGGCCGCGCTCCAGCCGTTCGCGATCGTCGACGGGTCGCCCGTGCAGGTCGAGCGCGCGGGCGGGACGAGGGATGCCGCCGTCCTCGTCGTCGTGTTCCCGGGCCCGGACGACGAGGCGTGGACCGTGCTCATGGAGCGTCCCGCGGGGGATCTCCGCCACGCCGGCGAGATCAGCTTCCCCGGGGGAGCCGTCGAGCCCGACGACGCGTCGATCGCGGCCGCCGCGATCCGGGAGGCACGAGAAGAGGTCGGGATCGACGCGGAGCAATGTGGGCTGCGCGTCGTGGGGGAGCTCGAGCCGGTCGAGGTTCGCGTGTCCGGCTTCCGGCTCCATCCCGTCGTCGCGATCGCAGACCGGCGGCCGTTCCTCGAGGGGGACGCCCGCGAGGTCTCGGCCGTCCTCGAGGTGCCGATGGCAGCCTTTCTCGCCGACGCACCGATCGAGACGTTCGAGGAACAGCGGGCAGGATGGCGACTGCGGTACGGCGCGTACCCGGTGGCGGGATACCGCGTGTGGGGCGCGACCGCGCGTGTGCTCGGCCAGCTCGGCGCGGTGCTGTCGGACGAGCCAGGCGCGGTCGCCGGCCCCTGATCGCGGGCGCCCCTTCTCGGCACGGCGAGACTCCTGGCTCGGGGGAGGCTTCGGCTCGGGCGAGCCACTCGGCCCCACCAGCCGCTCCGCGTGGGCGAGCCTCGCGACACGGGGTGGCCTCCCGGCGCCGCGGACTACGGCTCGGGCGGCCCGGCCACGATCCTGTCCCGCAACGATTCGACCGTGGCCCCCTGCCACGGCGCCTCGACCCACCAGGTCGCCCCGGCGTCGCGCCACGGCCGCACCACCGCCCCGGCCTCTGCGGGATCAGGCGGCGTCGTTCCCTGGACGACCACGTCGAAGGGCCCGGCGTCGCGCGGTCGCTCCCGCCCGATCCACGCCACCACGTCGGTGAGCGTCGCCGGCGTGAGGTCGTGCGACGTCCCGCCCGAGGCGAGCGGCTGCGGCAG
This sequence comes from Chloroflexota bacterium, assembly GCA_021802185.1. Classification (GTDB taxonomy): domain Bacteria; phylum Chloroflexota; class Limnocylindria; order Limnocylindrales; family CSP1-4; genus JAJYNJ01. The sequence continues at coordinate 1,711 of JAKAAV010000160.1, forward strand.
GATGCCGTCCCACCGGATCGCCCGGCGCATGGAGCGCTCGCTCGGCCACGCGCCGACCACCCACAGCTCGACGCCCGGGATCGCGATCGCGTCGAACGTGAAGACGCCATCCCAGCCGGCCGCCTCTGCGTCCGCGGCGAGCCGGGCCGCCGACGCCGGATCGCCGGTCGTCAGGCAGATCGCGAAGCGCACGCCGGCAGGGTCAGCGGTGCGGGCGCCATGGTCGGGCTGGTGCTGTCACCACGGCTCACCCGTCGATTCGTGCAGCCGGTCCCGGGGCGGCGGCGGCTCCGCGAGCGAACCCCGGCCCCGGTCGGCGTCCGAGCGGCCCGCTCCCCGGGGATCGTCGACCGTGTCCTCAGGTGCTGCTTCCCCTTCCGGTGCGCCAGCGAGCCGCTCGTACGCGCCTCCCACGAGCGCGTCCGGCCCGACCTCGCTGGTGAACTCGACGACCAGCGCGCGCATCTCGGTTCCGTCGGTCCACGCGCCGTGCAGCTCGCCCGCCGGCCACACGACCGCCTCGCCATGGGCGACGCGTGCGCGCTCCTCGCCGACCTGGACCCAGCCGCCTCCGCCGACGACGACGAAGTAGGTCGTGTTCGGGTTCGCGTGGGGCGGGATCATGGCGCTCGCCGAGAACGCGAGCTCGGCGATCGTGCCACGTTCGTCGTTGTGGATGACCTGGCCCGTCACGCCCAGCGTCCCGGGCGGCCCTTCGCGCCGGCAATGACCGGGCCCGAACCGGCGTATCTCCATGCCGACCCCCCAAGACTGTCGGGCGCGACCCGGGCGAAGGGCGGGATCCGGGCCGCCCGAGCGACCCGCAGCGTCAGCGCCCGCGCCGGCGGCGCCGGCTCGGCCGGATGGTCGCTTCGGGGTGCTTGTACTTCGCCTGGCTGAAGAACCGCGTGCGACGCAGGTACTCGTTGTACTGCTCGATGAGCGGCGGGAACCGCCAGAACCGGACCCACACGTAGGCGGCGAGCCCGACCACGAGCGTGACGGCGACGAACAGGAAGTACCACGCGAACACGGCCTCGATGAGGACCAGCGAGAACGTGATCACGCCGGTCCACAGCAGCCATTCCTGCATGGCGACGAGCGGTTCGTGGCGGTGGAGCTGGCGCGTCCGGACGTTGTAGAGGACGACCTGCGCGACGAGCAGGACCAGCGAGACCACCCAGATCGGGGTCAACAGGTCCGGGAACTCGATCGAGTTGAACGGCTGGAAGAGGTATTGCCAGGGCAGGTGCGTCAAGCCAGCGTCTCCGATGCGTCGCCGCGACGGCGATGAGTCTGCGCCGAGGATACCGGGTCGGAACGGCCGACGCCGCGCCGGCCCGACACGATCGCTCCCCGCGACCCCGTCGCAACGACGCGACGGATGCGGATCCCGGCGCGCTCGCGGCCGCCGGAAGGCCGATTGCTATACTCTCGACGCCCTAACGTCGGCGCGTTCCGCGTCCGGACCCGCGTCGCCACGCGAGTCGGAGCTGGAGGACCAGGTGCGAGCCCTGCTGTCGGTCGCAGATCGCGACGGAATCGCGTCGCTCGCCCGCGACCTGCTCGCCCTGCAGGTCGAGGTCTTCGCGACGGACGGGACCCGCGAGCATCTCGCCGCGGAGGGCGTCGACGTCGCACCGGTGGGCGATCTCACCTCGCTCCCGTCGCTGCTCGGCGGGCAGGTGAAGACGTTCCACCCCGCGATCTACGCCGGGATCCTCGCGCGGCGCGACCGGCCGGAGCAGCTGGCCGAGCTGGCCGAGCAGGACATCGGGCTCCTCGACATCGTCGTCGTCAACGTCCGACCGTTCGCGCCGCAGGTCGGTGCCCGGCTCCTGCCGCTCGAGGACGCGGTCGACATGATCGACGTGGGCGGGATCGCGCTGCTGTCCGCCGCGGCCCGCAACTTCGCCGGCGTCACGGCCGTGTCCGACCCGGCCCGTTACCGGGACGTCGTGGCCGATCTGCGGTCGCGCGGCACCGTCTCAGCCGAGCTGCGCGCGCGCCTCGCCGCCGACGCGTTCGCGATGGTCGCCGCGTACAACGCGGAGGTCGCCGCGTACCTCAACCACGTGAGCGGCATCCGGTTCCCCGATCACCTGACGCTCGTGCTCGAGAAGAAGACCGACCTCGGGTACGGCGAGAACCCCCATCAGCGCGCCTCGTTCTATCGCGAGACGACCCACCGCCAGGGCTCGCTCGCCGACGCGACACAGCTCCAGGGCCCGGCCCCGTCGTTCAACGATCTGCTGGCGATGGATGCCGCGTACCGCATCGTGTCGGACTTCGCCGCGCCCGCGGTGTGCATGACGAAGGGCGTCACGCCCGTGGGGCTCGCGTCTCGCGACGACCTGTGCGACGCCTACCGTCGGGCGCTCGATGGAGATCCGGTCTCGGCCGGCGGATCCGTCGTGGCCGCGAACCGGTCGATCGACGCGACCACCGCGAACGCGCTCCTTGGCAACCAGTACGAGGGCGTCGTGGCGCCCGGCTTCGAGGACGCGGCGCTGGCGATCCTGGGCCAGAAACGGGAGCTGCGCCTGCTGCGGGTGCCGCCGGGCCCCGGTGTCGGGATCTCGGACTACGGCATGGCGAACCTAGATTTCCGGCGCATCGGGGGCGGCGTGCTCGTCGAGACGTTCGACCGGCTCGACCCGGACCGTCAGCAGATGCGAGTGGTCACGCAGCGGCGCCCGACGCTCGAGGAGCTCACCGACCTGCTGTTCGCGTGGCGGGCCGTCAAGCACGTCCCGAGCAACGCGGTCGTGCTCGCCCGGAACATGGCCATCATCGGCGTCGGGGCCGGTCAGACGAGCCGCATGTCCGCGGTCGAGATCGCGCTCCACAAGGCCGCTGACCGGGCGAAGCTGAGCTGCATGGGCTGCGACGCGTACTTCCCGTTCGCGGACGCGATCCAGCTCGCCGCCGAGCGCGGGGTCACGGCGATCATCCAGCCGGGCGGCTCGAGCCGCGACGAGATGTCGATCGAGGTGGCCGACCGCCACCACATGGCAATGGTCTTCACGGGGCGGAGGCACTTCCGCCGCTAGCGCGGCCCGGGGTCCGCGCCGGGCCGGCGGGCCCCGCGGGCCGGCCGCCAGGAGAGACACGAGGGACGCGCGGCGCATGGAAGAGATCCTCGCACTCGAGATGATCCGCGTGACCGAGGCCGCGGCGATCGAGTCCGCCCGCCTCATGGGCCGTGGCGACAAGGACGCCGCCGACTCGGCTGCGACCGAGGCCATGCGCCGCACGATGGACGAGATCCCGATGTGCGGCCGGATCGTCATCGGCGAGGGCGAGCGCGACGAGGCGCCGATGCTCTTCATCGGCGAGGAGGTCGGCGCGCGGATCCCCGGCCAGCCCGAGATCGACATCGCGGTCGACCCGCTCGAGGGGACGAACCTGGTGGCGGGCGGGCAGGCGAATGCGATCACGGTGCTGGCGGCATCCGAGAAGGGCGGCCTCCTGCACGCCCCCGACACCTACCTCGAGAAGCTGTGCGTCGGTCCCCTCGTGGCAGGCAAGGTCGACATCACGCTGCCACCCCGGGCCAACGTCGCGATCATCGCCGAGGCACTGGGCCGATCCCCGCGCGACATCACGATCGTGATCCTCGACCGCCCGCGCCACCGCGAGCTCATCGACGAGGTCCGCCAGTCGGGCGCCAGGATCAAGCTGATCAGCGACGGCGACATCACGGCAGCCGTGAGCGCGGCCGTGAGCGGCACGGGGGTCCACGCGGTCATGGGCATCGGGGGCGCTCCCGAGGGGGTGCTGACGGCGGCCGCGCTGAAGTGCCTCGGCGGAGAGATCCAGGCGCGCTTCCGGTTCCGCAACGACGGCGAGCGGCAGCGGGCGACGGGCATGGGCCACCGCGACCTCGACCGCATCTTCCACACCGACGACCTCGCACCCGGCGACGACCTGGTGTTCGCCGCGACGGGCGTCACTGACGGAGAGCTGCTCCACGGCGTGCGGTTCTTCGGCGGAGGGGCGCGGACCCATTCGCTGGTGATGGCGTACCGGACGAAGCAGGTCCGGTTCGTCGACACGGTCCACATGTTCGACAGGGAGCGGCCGCCGTCGGTGCGCCTCTAGCGTCAGGCGGACAGTGGGCGCCGCGGCCGCGCGCATCAGCCGCCCGTGGCCCGGTCCTCGTCCCGTGCGAGCGGCGCCCACCCGTCCCCGATCCACCTCGCGACCGGCCGGACTG
>JAKAAV010000161.1 GCA_021802185.1 Chloroflexota bacterium
CGCGGCGGTCCCGCGGACGAGACGCCGCACGGCGGACGAGACGCCGCACGGCGGACGAGACGCCGCACGGCCGCCCGCTGACCCACCGCACGCGGCGGGCAGCCGGCCCTGCGCCGCTCAGGGCGAGACGGCGGGGGACGATGCCGGGAGCGAGACGCGGAGCGTGGCGCCGAACCCGAGGAAATCGAGCCGGCCGGCCGGCGCCTCGATCGCGAACAGGAACGGAGCCGCCGCCCCGTAGGTCGGGCATGGGTTCGACCGGCACGGAGGCATCGTCGTGCGCGAGACGAACCTGCCGTCCGAGGCGAAGAACGCGATGTCCAGCGGGATCAGCGTGTCCTTCATCCAGAACGTCCAGAACGCCGGCCTGTCGAACCGGAACAGCATCCCGTCGAGCGATCCCAGGTCCGTGATCTCCATCAGGCCACGCTCGCGCGCCGGCTCGGTGTCCGCCAGCGCGAGCGTGAGGGCGCGGCCGGCGACGTCGGCACGCACGACCGGAAGCGAGCGCAGCGCTGTCGGGACCGCCGACGCACCGGGCGGAGACGACGCCGGGAGAGCCGGCGAGGCGCCCCCGGACGGGATCGGCGCGACGGAACCCGAGACCGCGCCCTGCGGCGAAGGAGTCCGTGTCCCGCACGCCGCGGCCGAGAGCGCGATCGCGACGGCTCCGACGAGGCGGATGGCAGCGTACGCGGGACCGGGACGTGCGGCGGTGGACCGACCACGGGCCCGAGGGGCGATCAGGCCACCGCCGCCAGTTGATCGGCGAACTTCTGGAGCGCGGTGGCGACCCGCGCGAGCGGTTCCATGAGGGCGGGCGTGCAGGCCTGCCCGCACCGGAGCGCGAAGGCGGCGGCATCGCGCAGCCGCTCCTCCATCAGGATCCAGGCCGCGCGCCGCTGCGGGATCAGGTAGTCGACCTCGTAGAACAGCTCGAAGCCTGGACCGGCGGTGACGCCCGGTGAATCGAAGCCGATCGGGAGGGTCGTCACGACGTTGCCGAGCGGCCGGATCGCGGCGAACATGAGCCCGACCGAGATGTCCGCCAGCGCGGCGAGCTGCTCCTCCGACTCGTCCGAGTGGGCGAAGTAGCGCGAGAGCAGCTGCAGCAGGACCTCGTACACGACGTTCAGGAGATCCATCGCACGCACGGTGCCGGGGTCCGTGACGATCGACGCTCCGGCCGCGTCGCCGTGGGGCCGGACGTTCGCCATCCGCACCGGGCGAGCCGGCTCGAAGCTCGGGTCGGCCTCGCGGGCCGCCAGGAACTCGTCGAGGATGCCGAGGAGGCGCCCGAAATGGGCCTCGCGCCACTCGCCGCGCGCGCCCTCGCCCTGCTCGACGATCGTGTCGATCGCACGCGACGCCGACGCGAGGTCGACGACGGCGACGAGCTCCGGCCAGCGGAAGTGCGCCTCGGTGGCCTGGGCGTTCGGCTGCCCGATGAAGAGCCGGTCGGGCCCGATCCGGTCGGCGAGGCGCTCGAGCCCCGCCTGGATCGACCTGTACAGCGACCCGATCGTGTCGAACTCCTGGAGGTGCGGCACGATCTCGTCCGTCTCGTCGTGGGGCAGCTCCCGCGCATGCGCCAGCGCCTCGAACCCCTCGGCGTCGTCCATCGCCATCCCCTCGGGCCGCTCGAGGTATGCGAAGTGGCGCAGCGCGACCTCGCCGAACGGCACGAGCCGGATCTGGACCCCGGCGGGGTAGGCGTGCGGCGGCAGCGGCAGGTTCGGACGCGTGAGTCGCGGCGCCGCCCCGATCGCCGACAGCAGATTCTGGACGAGCGCGAGATGCAGCATCTCCTGCTCGGCGATCCCCACGAGCGTCCTGCGCCAGCGCTTGACGGCTGCGAGCTGCTCTTCGGTCAGCCCCTCCGCCACGCCCTGCTTGAGCGAGAACGCGGCATAGAGGTACTGGAGCATGATCAGGTGCTCGAGCTCGGCCGCCTTTCCGAGCGTGTAGATGAGCGCCTCGCGGTGCTCCAGCTGGAGCCGGCCCGACGCGCCGGTCCGCGTCGCGATCACATGGGCGAGCGGACCTCGCGGTCCCGACGCGACGCTGTCGATCATCAGCGGTCCCCCTCGAGCGAGGTGAGCACTGTAGCGCGGGACGGCGCCGAATGCCGCGGCAAGCGGACCCGGTCCGCCAGGCACGGCTGGGTCGCCCCGGCCGATGGCTCCTCGTCATCAGTACTTGCGCAATTGCGCAAGTTGTGGCATGATCCCGCCATGACGTCGACGCTTCCGGCGGACCAGGATCTCCAGCGGTACACCGCGGTGATGCGTGCCCTGTCGGACGCGAAGCGCCTGTGCGTGCTCGAGGTGCTCGCGGCGGGCGAACGCTCGGTCTCGGAGCTCTCGCACGAGATCGGGTGCCAGGTGCCGAACATGAGCCAGCACCTGGCGGTCCTTCGCAGCGCCGGTCTCGTCGCCACGCGGCGTGACGGCAACACGGTCTACTACCGCCTGCGGGACCCGCGTGTCCTCGAGGCGTATCGGCTCATCCAGACATTCGCCCGTTGAGCGCATCCACGCCGGCGAGGGAGGCCCCGCGAGGCGGGGGGAAAGGAACCAGTTCATGGCGAACATCAGCGCGGTGACCGACGCGGATTTCGAGCAGCGGGTGCTGAGCAACGACAAGCCCGTGGTCGTCGACTTCTGGGCGTCCTGGTGCGGCCCCTGCAAGCTCGTCGCGCCGGAGATCGAGAAGCTCGCGGCGAAGTACGGTCACAGCGTCGACTTCGTGAAGCTCGACGTCGACGCCAACCCGATGATCTCGCAGACGTTCGGGATCATGAGCATCCCGACGATCGCGTTCTTCCGCGCGGGCGAAACCCCGGTGGGCGTGGTCGGCTTCCGGCCCGCCGATCAGCTCGAGCAGGCGTTCAACCTCGCCCAGTACGCCGAGGCCGAGGCCTCCTGACGTCGCGCCCCCTCAGGGCACGGCCCGGTTCCCGCGCGGAGCCGGGCCGTTTCGATTCCCCGCCGTCGTCGGCAGGCGCCGCGCATTCCCGCCTCCAGGTCCGCGGTCTCGTTCGGGTCGCCCACGGCGCGGCGTGTGTCGACCACCACCGCCCGTGGTGATGAGGGCCATCCCAGTCGGCGCGGTGTCGCCTGGGCCGGACCGCCGGGTCGTGACGGCGCCCGGCACGATGGCGCGGCCGGTCACACGGCGCCGGGCACGATCGCGCGGAGCTCGTCCTCGTGCTCGGCGTAGTGATCCAGCGTGCACTCGAGGAAGAAGTCGAGCCGCCGCGTGTTCTTGACCCAGCGCGTCTCCGGCACGACCGTCAGGTAGCCGCGAAGCTCGCCGGCGGTCGTCGCGAACCGGCGGCGCACCTCGTCGAGCGGCAGCGCCCGCCATTCGTCGGCGATGCGCGCGTTCAGCACCTCCGGACCGAGCGACTCCCAGTCCGCGTTGACCCGGTCAATCGTCGGGCTCGCGTCGTTGACGGCCAGCTCCCGGGCCGCGTCGAGTGCCACCTGCTGCCACGCCGACAGGTGGGCCATGAGATCGCGGCCCGCCCACCCGTGCGACGCCCCGTCGGCAGGCTGCGGCCGTTCGAGCTCGTCGTCCGACAGCCGCCCGAGCGCCTCGAAGGGAGCCCAGGCCTCCCGCTCGTCCTCGAGGAACGACAGCGCGTCGATGTACATGCGCTTCGACCCCTCCCCGACCGGCGCTCACGTTCGCCGCCCGGCCTCCGGCCGGCGGCCTCGCGCCGTCCCGCTCAGTGTGTCCTGCGCCTCGGCGTCTCGCTCGCGAACCGCGCACCCGCGGCGAACCAGCTGGAGGCGCGGTCGAGGGCGAACTGGTCGGCCCCGGTCGTCTCGAGCTCGACCCAGCCGGGGCCCTGCCTGCCCGCGTGCACGTCGGGCGTCTTCAGCGCGGCGTCGGCGACGTCGGGCCGCAGCCGGAACGACGCGCGGTTGCCCGACACGACGGAGAACGGCACGCCGTCGATCGCGTAGTGCACGCCGTCCTCATCGATGCGCCGGTCCAGGCCATCGATCGTCGCGGCGACCTGCTCGATCCGGCCCTGCAGCTGCTCACCTCCGGCCACCCGACCCTCCTCACCGATCCCGCGCCGGCCGCCGTTCGGTCCGGCGCATGCCCGCGGCCGGCACGAACGCTAGACCACCGCGTGCTCGCGATACTCCCCGAAGCACTCGCGGAACACGCCGCACATCTCCCCGAGCGTCACGTACGCGGCGGCAGACTCGACCAGCGCCGGCATGACGTTCGCGTCCGTCGATCCCGGCCGTCCGGCGACGTCCCGAAGCCTCGCGAGCGCCGACTCGACCGCCTGTGGGTCGCGCTCGCGGCGGACACGGGCCAGGCGCTCGAGGTGCCGCTGGCGGCTCTCCTCGGTCACCTCCAGCAGCGGGATCGTCAGTTCCTCGTCCGGGTCGGCGTGCGCGTTGACCCCGATGACCTCGCGCTCGCCCGCGTCGAACTCCTGCTGGTACCGGTACGCCGCGTCGGCGATCTCGCGCTGCGGGAACCCCGTCGCGATCGCGGCCGGCATCCCGCCCATCGCGTCGATCTCCTCGAGGTAGCGCCGCGCCTGCCGCTCGACCTCGTCGGTCAGCCACTCGACGTACCACGAACCGCCGAGCGGATCGACGGTGTTGGCGACGCCCGTCTCCGCGGCGATCACCTGCTGCTGCCGGAGCGCGAGCAGCGCGGCGTCCGCGGACGGGACCGCCCATGCCTCGTCGTACGCGTCGGTGTGGAGCGACTGCGCGCCGCCGAGGACCGCGGCGAGCGCCTGGACGGCGACGCGCGTCAGGTTGTTGAGCGGCTGCTGCGCGGTGAGCGAGACGCCTGCGGTCTGCGCGTGGAAGCGCATCCAGGTCGACCGCTCGCTTCGCGCGCCCCAGCGCTCGGTCGTCAGCCGGTACCAGATCCGGCGCGCGGCGCGGTACTTCGCGATCTCCTCGAAGAAGTCGGAGTGCGCGTTGAAGAAGAAGCTGAGCCTGGGCGCGAAGTCATCGATCGCGAGGCCACGGGCGAGGGCCGCCTCGACGTACGCCGCGCCGTCGGCGATCGTGAACGCGAGCTCCTGGACGGCCGTCGAACCCGCCTCGCGGATGTGGTACCCGCTGATCGAGATCGTGTTCCACTCGGGCAGCTCGCGCGTCCCGAACTCGATCGTGTCGGTGACCAGGCGCAGGGAGGGCTCGACCGGGAACAGGAATTCCTTCTGGGCGATGTACTCCTTGAGGATGTCGTTCTGGGTCGTGCCACGGAGGATCTTCCGCGGGTAGCCGCGCTTCTCGGCGGCAGCGATGTAGATCGCCCAGATCGGGGCGGCCGGCGAGTTGATCGTCATCGACGTCGAGATGCGATCGAGAGGGATGCCGTCGAGCAGCACCTCCATGTCGGCCAGCGAGCTCACGGCGACCCCGCACGTCCCGAACTCGCCTTCCGCCTCGGGATCGTCGGTGTCGTACCCGTACAGCGTCGGCATGTCGTAGGCGATCGACAGCCCCGTCTGCCCTGCGCCGAGCAGCTGGTGGAACCGCACGTTCGTGTCCTCGGCGGACCCGAACCCCGCGAACATCCGCATCGTCCAGGGGCGCCCGCGATACCCGGTCGGGTGGATCCCGCGCGTGAACGGCGGCAGCCCGGGCAGGCCGACCGTCTGCAGGAGATCACGCCCGTCCAGGTCGAGCGGCGTGTACGTGTCGGCAATCTCGATGTCGCCGAGGGTCCGGAAGTGTGGCCGGCGTACGGGGCTGCGCTCGAGCGCCGGATCGAGTCGCTCGCGCTGCCAGCGCTCCCGCGCCGACCGCCAGGCCCCGTCCATGGCGGCGACTGTAGCACGGGGGGCTCGGGCGGCCGCCGGACCGGTGCTGGCCGCGCATGTCGGATCGATGTCGGTGCAGCGCCCCCGCCGGCCCGATGCG
>JAKAAV010000162.1 GCA_021802185.1 Chloroflexota bacterium
CGCCGCAGGCGAACCGCCGACCGCCCGGGCATGCGCCGGAGCCGGCCACGGCGGGGCGACCGACACCGGGAGATGCCGGCTCGATCCGGCGGGCGGCGCACGGCGCCTGATGCAGGTCATCCCCAGCATCGACATCGCAGAGGGCCGCTCCCGGCTCGTGTTCTGGCCCGGCGCGTCGACGGGAACGGGCACGCCGACCGACCGGCCCGAGCGGATCGCGCGCCAGTTCGTCGAGCTCGGCGCGCCCGGCGTCCACGTCGTCGACATGGACGGGGCGCGACGCGGGCAGCCGGTCGCGCTCGAGGCGGTGAGCCGGATCGCATCCGCAGTCGCGGTTCCGCTGCAGGTCGCGGGTGGGGCCGACGGCCCCGACCAGATCCAGCTGCTGTTCGCCGCGGGGGCGACGCGCGTCGTGATGCCGCTGCTCGCCGTCGCCGAGGACGCGGCCAGGCTTCGTGCCTGCGTCGACGTGGCCGGCAGCTGGCTCGCGGTCGGCCTCGATCCGCGCCCCGACCGGATGCGCGAGCACGGATGGCAGGGTGGAGCGGTGCCGACGCTGACCCAGCTCGTGGAGCGTCTCGCCGACGCCGGCGTCCAGCGGTTCGTCCTGTCGCACGGCGGCGAGGAGCCCGATCCGGCGCTGCTCGCGTCGCTGCTCGCCGCGGCCGACGCCGAGTTCTCGGTTGCCGGCGGGATCACGTCGGTCGAGGGGATCCGGCGCGTCGCAGGGACGGGCGTGAGCGCCGTCATCCTCGGCGAAGCGCTGCTGTCGGGCAGGATCGACTACCGCGAGGCGATGGAGGCGGCGAAGGATGCGACCTGACGCGAACGGCCCCGGTACGGCCCCGGCCCCGGCCGTGCACCGGCGAACGGCCGTCCTGAACCTCGTCATCGGGCTGTCGCTTGTGCTCGCTGCAGGATGCGGGGGCACGACCGCGTCGAACGCGGCGAGCGCGGCGAGCGTCCCTGCCGGTGGGAGTCCGGCGGCGCCGGCCTCGTCACGCCCCGTGCCTTCGGTGCGGCCGCCAACCGCGACGCCGCTCGCGTCGGCGCCCGCGGAGCCCGGCGGCAACGGCACGACGGTCACGTTGCACACGACGAAGGGCGACATCGTCATCGCGCTGTTCACGAACAGCGCCCCGGTCGCAGCGCAGAACTTCGAGAACCTGGCGCGTGCCGGCTTCTACGACGGGACGCCGTTCCACCGGATCGTGCCCGGCTTCATGATCCAGGGCGGCGACCCGACGGGCACGGGATCCGGGGGACCGGGCTACTCGTTCCCGGACGAGCCCTTCGCCGGCTCGTACACGCCGGGCACGGTGGCGATGGCGAACGCCGGGCCGAACACGAACGGCTCCCAGTTCTTCATCGTGGTCGGCCCGCAGGCCGCCGGACTGCCGCACGCGTACACGATCTTCGGGACCGTGACGTCCGGCCTCGACGTTGCCGAGCAGATCGCGGCCGGGCCGCGGGGCGGTCCGCAGGACGACCGGGCGCTGCAGCCGGTCCGGATCCTGTCGGCTTCGGTGACGGCGCCCGCGTCGGCCTCGCCCGCCGCGTCGTAGCCCGCCGGCTCGTGGCTGCAGAGGCGGTCGCCGGCGCCGGCGCCCGACCACATCGCGCGGCGTCCGTTTCCCGGCCCTGTGCTAGGGTGTCGCGACGCCGGGGGCAGGAAAGGGGACCATGGGGGCAACCGTCGACACCACGCTCGGGACGTTCCGGATCGAGTTCGAGCGGGCGGCCGCGCCCGGGACGGTCGCGAACTTCGAGAAGCTCGCGCGACAGGGGTTCTACGACGGTGTCCTGTTCCACCGCGTCGTGCCGGGATTCGTCATCCAGGGCGGCGACCCGACCGGCACGGGCCGCGGCGGCCCCGGGTACAGCTTCGCCGACGAGCTGCCGGGGCGCGACCTCGACTACGACAGGTACGCGGTGGCGATGGCGAACGCCGGGCCGAACACGAACGGCAGCCAGTGGTTCGTGTGCCTGAGCGACCTGCGCGGGCGGCTGCCGAAGAACTACACGATCTTCGGGCGCGTCACCGACGGCACCGATGTCGTCGACCGGATCGGGGAGGTGCGCACGGGCCCCGGCGACCGGCCTGTCGACGAGGTGAAGATGACGCGGGTCGTCGTCGACGAGGAGCCATCGGAGTGAGGCTCGGATGAGGGGACGGAGCGCTCGCTGACCGCGACATGCGTCGCCGGCTGCCGATTCCCGGGGGCGCGCCTCCGGGACGCACGCGAGACGCCGCGAGACGCGCGGGAGACAGTCGCCCGCCGAGTGGTGGCGTGTCCGCGAGGTGCCGCAAGGCGCCTGCAGCGGCGGAGTACCGGAAGATTACGGAATATTCACCAGCCTGCTATGTGTATCCCTTGAGCCGGACGGGGGCCCGCGGGTACACTGTTCCTCGCTGCTCGTCAGCAACTGCCCCAGCAGCAGGGTCATGGGAAGGTCGGGTTAGGGTAGCCGGTGCAGCCGGCGTGATAGATGCCCTTGCAGCGTGGCAGAAGCTCCGTGTCATCGTGAGGTGATCGGAGACTTCACCGGGACAGTGTCGGGAGGCCCCTCTTCGGAGGGGCCTTTCGCATGCCTCCGACCGGTGGTGTTGCCGGCCCTCGCGGCGGCCGGCCGGCCCGTGGCGAGCTCAGGCCATCGCCCCGCCATCCTGTAGGATGCGCACGTGCGCCCGTAGCTCAGTGGATAGAGCGTCTGCCTCCGGAGCAGAAGGCCGTGGGTTCGAGTCCCGCCGGGCGCGCCAGCCTTCCCCGTCGGCCAGCGTCCCCCTGATCACGCCTGCACGGCGACCGGTGCGCTATGTGGCATCTTGGAGTCCCGCCTCTCGAACTCGTCATGCGGACGATCATCGTCTACGGGCTGTTCGTGCTCGCGCTGCGGATCTTCGGCAAGCGCGAGGTGGGGCAGTTCACGTTGTTCGATCTCGCGCTCGTCCTGCTGGCCGCCAACGCGCTCCAGCCGGCGATCACGGGGCCGGACAATTCCGTGCTCGGTGGGGCGATCATCATCACGACGATGTTCCTCCTGAACCTCGGCGTCTCCGTCGCACGCCGTCGGATGCCGTTCCTCCGCCGCCTGCTCGAGTCCGAGCCCACCGTCGTCGCGCGCGACGGCAGGTGGATCCAGCGCGCGATCGACGAACAGGAGCTCGACGACGCGGACCTCGAAGCCGCGCTCCGGGAGCACGGCGTCGCGCGCGTCCAGGACACCCAGCTCGTGGTGCTGGAGCAGGACGGGTCGATCAGCGTCGTGCCCAAGAGCGGAGGGCAGAAGGGACGGCGGCCCAGGCGGTTCCGGGGCCGGAAGGCGCGCTGACCGCTATCGGTCCCACGCGCTCGCCCGCGCCGGCGCACCCGCCAGAGCTAGTCAGATCGGCAGCCTCAGTCCCGGCCCCCGGATCCGGCCGACCGACCGCATCCTCACGCCGAGGAGCAGCATCGCGATCCCGAACACGATCGAGTAGACACCGATCAGTGCCACCAGCGCAAGCGCACCCGCGCCCGGGAAGATGACGAGCGCGACGCCGAACACGAACGAGAGGATGCCCGCGAGTCCGAGCAGCCACTCGTCCTCCATCTCGCGTCGGAGTCGGATCGCGGTCGCCACCTCCATCGCGCCCGTGAGGATCGCCCAGGCGCCGATCAGGAGCACGAGCGCGACCGCCGTGATGCCGGGAACCAGCAGCGCGACCACGCCGGCGCCGATCCCGAGGACGCCCTCGGCGAGCACGACCCACCAGCGTCCGCGCTCCCGGTGTGTCGCGACCGACGCGATCGCGGCAATGCCGTCGACGATCGCGTAGAGGCCGAACAGCGTGACCAGCACGACGAGCGTCAGGCCGGGCCAGAGGAGCGCGGCGATCCCGAACAGGATCGCGAGCACGCCTCGCAGCGCGAGCAGCCACCAGGTACGAATGAACGCGTCCGTGGAACACCTCCTCGCCGAGAAGTACTCGAACGGGCATGTCGCCCGCGCCCGCCGCGTGGCGCGCGTGGTTTCGGCCGGCCTTCAGTCGGCGCGGTCGCCTCGGTGGCTCAGTCGCCGCGATGCGACCCGGCACGGATCTCGAAGCGTCCGCGCAGGCCACGCGCAGGCATCTCCGTCACGTCCACGTCGGACACCCAGGATCCCGGCGGCCCATCCCGGAGCGCGTCGAGCAGGGTATCGACCGCGGGCGCCTCGCCCTCGGCCACGACGAGGACCGATCCGTCGGGCTCGTTGAGGACCCAGCCCGACACCCCGGCGTCGTTCGCGGCGCGCGCCGCGAACCACCGGAATCCCACGCCCTGGACCATCCCCCGGACGATGGCCTCGACGGAACGGACGGCCATCAGCGCGTCAGGCCGCGTGCGCCGCGGGCCATGCGAGCAGCAGCACGTCGAGGGCGATCTCCGGGTTCGCGTTCCGCTCGGCGGCGTCGAGCACCGTGTCGAGACGCACCAGGAAGCGTTCGGCGGCGCCGGGCTGCAGCGCACTCGACAGTGCCACGAGCTCCTCCAGCAGGTCGACGTGGGCGAGCTCGGCCCGCGCGCCGCGCGAGGCGAGGGCGAGATCGCGCGCGATGGCGCGCCACGTGTCGCCGAGGGCGAGCAGGGCCGCGCGCCGAGCGGCGGGCGCCTGCCGGTCCCGCGTGCCGTCGCCCGACGCCTCGTCCGTCGCCTCTCGCCGGCCTCGGCTCCTCCCGCCTCGTGCGCTCGACGATGCGGTGTCAGCCTTCGGTGGGGCGGCCTCGTCGTCCGCGGCGATCCCGTCTGACGCCCCGGACGATCGCGATGGTCCCGATGTTCCCGGCGGCGTCGCCGCGGCCGCCCCGGGCGATTGCGCGGTCACGAGGAGCGCCGCCAGCTGGTCGGCGGAGCG
The DNA here is from genome assembly GCA_021802185.1 of Chloroflexota bacterium. Classification (GTDB taxonomy): domain Bacteria; phylum Chloroflexota; class Limnocylindria; order Limnocylindrales; family CSP1-4; genus JAJYNJ01. The sequence goes on from JAKAAV010000162.1 coordinate 4,879, forward strand.
GAACAGCTCCGATGATGCCGCCAGGCGCTCGGCGGGGGTCTTGCGGGCGAGATCGAGCAGTTCCCGCTCGACTCCCTGCTGCCGCAGCACGGTGTCGGGAGACGCCGCGAGCGCGAACGCCACGCCCGGACGGCCACGCGAGCGGCGCGCGAGTGCCGCGGCCCGCGAGGCGTCGGCAGCACCACGCTCGACGAGCATCGCCGCGATCGTGTCGGCGGCAACGGGGCCCAGCCGGACGCGGACGCATCGCGATCGCACCGTGGGCAGGAGCCGGTCCTCGTCCGCGGCGCAGAGGACGAGCAGCGTGCGCCCGGGCGGCTCCTCGAGGAGCTTGAGCAGCGCGTTCTGCGCGTCCTCGTTGAGGCGGTCCGCCTCCTCGACGATCGCGATCCGCCACCCGCCTTCGGACGGAGCGAGGGACAGCTCGCGGATCAGCGATCGGACCGTCCCGGGCTCCGGCGCGAGCCGATCGCCGATCCGGACCTGCCGGCCCGCGCCCCAGGGCACGAGCCGGTGCAGGTCCGGGTGGTTGCCGTGGTCAACGCGGCGGCACGCCGCGCACTGCCGGCACGGACGTCCGGCCGGATCGAGCGCGGCGCACAGGAGCGCGGCCGCGAGGTCGAGGGCGAGCGTCGTCTTCCCGCCGCCCGAGGGCCCGACGAGCAGCAGCGCATGCGGGACGTGTTCCCGCGACGCCATCCGCGTGACGGCCTCGAGCGCGACGGGCTGACCGCGCGTCCGCCACTCGCCCATCGCGTCGGGTCAGGCCTCGGATGCCGGCGCGCGCCGCGTCCTGCGACGAGGCGTCGCCTCCGGCGTCGGCTGGGTGCCGGCGGCCGGGTCCGCGCCCGCGGCCGGCCCGGTATCCGGGGCAGCCGCGCGCCGCGTCCTGCGCCGCGGAGCGGCCGTCTCCTCGTCGGGCGCGGCCGCGCTCACGGCCACGTGGCCTTCCGTCTCGCCTGCACCGGTTCCCGCCGTGCCTCCCATGGCCCGGCGTCCACGCCGCGGCGCCGGCTCACCCGCCGCCGTC
>JAKAAV010000163.1 GCA_021802185.1 Chloroflexota bacterium
CGGCGCCGGAAGGCGGCGATGCTGCGGGTGCCGGGCCGGTCCGATCCGGCCGCGTGTCAGGCCCTCGGCCGCGTGTCAGGCCTCGGGCCGCGTGTCAGGCCTCGGGCCGCGTGTCAGGCCTCGGGCTGCTTCCGCGTCCGGGTGCGGGGCTTCGGCGTCGTCTGTTCCGTCGGAGCGGCCTTCTCGGCAGCAGCCTTCTCGCCGGCGGCTTTCGTCGTGCGGGGCGCCCGGGGTGCCCTCGTCCGCGTCGTCGAGGCCGGCGGCGCGGCCGTGCCCGTCGTCGGCTGCTCGGCCGGCGCCGTCGTCGGCTCGCCGCGCGTCGCGCGCTGGACGGCGGCGCGCGCCTTGCCCACGGCCGTCTGCTCGCCCTTGGACTTGCTCGCGCGAGAGGCCGCGACGCGGGCCTTCGCGGCCTTCGCAGCCGCCGCGCGACCCGTCGACTTGGTGGCGCGTGCGGTGCCCACGACCGCGGCGCCCGCGAGGGCGGCGTTGACCTTGCGCATGAGGCGGCTCTTCCGGCGCGCGGCTGCGTTCGGGTGGATCGCACCGGTCTTCGCCGCCCGATCGAGCGCGGCCTCCGCCGCCGGGATCGCCGTCGCGACCGCGTCGGTGTCGCCGGCGAGCGCCGACCGGAGCGCCTTCGCCACGAGCGTCCGGGCCGCGGACTCGCGCGGCTGGTTCACGGCGTGCCGGCGCTCGGCCTGACGGTCGCGCTTGATGGCCTGGGGCGTGCGTGCGCCCTTCCAGTTGCGAGCGGAATGTGCCAAGGCGGATCGATCCTCGATGCGATGCCGATGTGACGGCCGGGCAGGACGGTGCCGCGCCAACGTGCTCGGCGCGCGCGAACGCCGATGATATCAGGTCGCGACCGCCCAGGCGAGCCACACGCCCAGGCGAGCCACATGCCCAGGCGAGCCGGTCGACACGCCCAGGCGAGCCGGTCGACACGCCCAGGCGAGCCGACCCCCTCTGCTACACTCGCCGCGCCCCATGATTCCCCAGGATCACCTGCGCAACTTCTGCATCATCGCGCACGTCGATCACGGGAAGTCGACGCTGGCGGACCGCTTCCTCGAGCTGACCCACACGATCGACGCCCGTCAGATGACGAGCCAGGTCCTCGATTCGATGGACCTCGAGCGCGAGCACGGGATCACGATCAAGGCTCGCGCCGTCCGCCTCCACTACACCGCCGACGACGGCGAGACGTACGCGCTGAACCTCATCGACACGCCCGGCCACGTCGACTTCACGTACGAGGTGAGCCGCTCGCTCCAGGCGTGCGAGGGCGCGATCCTCGTGATCGACGCCGCCCAGGGGATCGAGGCGCAGACGCTCGCGAACGTGTACCTCGCGCTCGAGCACAACCTCGTGATCATCCCCGTGATCAACAAGATCGACCTCCCGTCGGCGCAGCCCGCGCTCGTCATCGAGGAGCTCGAGAACGTGCTGGCGATCCCGCGCGAGGAGGTGATCCTCGCGTCGGCGAAGGAGGGGACCGGGGTCCCCGACGTCCTCGAGGCCGTCGTCCGGCGAGTCCCGCCTCCGAAGGGCGATCCCACGGCCCCCGCCAGCGGTCTGATCTTCGACTCGCACTACGACGCGTACAAGGGCGTCGTCGCATACGTCCGGCTCGCGGAGGGGATGCTCCACGCGCACGAGTCGGTGCGCCTGATGGCGTCCGGCGCGGAGAGCGAGCTGCTCGAGCTCGGGGTGTTCCGGCCGCAGCTCGTGCCGGTCGAGACGCTGTCGGCGGGCGAGGTCGGCTACGTCGCGACGGGCCTGAAGAGCGTGCGCGACTGCCAGGTCGGAGACACGCTGACGTCGGCCGAGCGGCCGGCACCGAAGCCCCTGCCCGGGTACAAGTCGGCGCAACCCCTCGTGTTCGCCGGCATCTACCCGATCAACGGCCCCGACTATCCCCTGCTCCGGGACGCGCTCGAGAAGCTGCACCTGAACGATGCGTCGATCACCTTCGAGCCCGAGAGCTCGGTCGCGCTCGGGTTCGGGTTCCGCTGCGGCTTCCTCGGCCTGCTGCACATGGAGATCGTCCAGGAGCGCCTCGAGCGCGAGTTCGACCTCGAGCTCATCGCGTCGGCGCCCTCGGTCGAGTACCTCGTCACGCTGACGAACGGTCGGGGGCAGGTGCGCGTCGACAACCCCGCCGAGCTCCCGTCGCCCGGCGACATCGAGGAGATCGCCGAGCCCTGGGTGCGGGTCAAGGTCGTGACGCCCAACACGTACATCGGGACGCTCATGGAGCTCACGAAGCTGCGCCGCGGCACGTTCGAGTCGATGGAGTACCTCGACCAGCAGCGCGTGCTCATGCAGTTCGAGCTGCCGCTCGCCGAGGTCATCGTCGACTTCTACGACCAGCTCAAGAGCCGGACGCAGGGTTACGCGAGCATGGACTACGAGGAGATCGGCTACAGGCCCGAGCGGCTGGTCAAGCTCGAGATCCTGGTGAACGGGGAGCCGGTGGACGCGCTCTCGATGATCGTGCACCGCGAGGACGCCCAGTCGCAGGGGCGCCAGCTCGCCGAGCGCCTCAAGAAGCTCATCCCGCGCCAGATGTTCGAGGTGCCCATCCAGGCGGCCATCGGGGGCACCGTCGTGGCGCGCGAAACCATCGGCGCGATGCGCAAGAACGTGCTCGCGAAGTGCTACGGCGGCGACATCACGCGCAAGCGCAAGCTGCTCGAGAAGCAGCGTGAGGGCAAGCAGCGGATGAAGCGCGTGGGACAGGTGGAGATCCCGCAGGAGGCGTTCCTCGCGATCCTGCGGACGGACGAGCAGGCCTGAGGGTCGGCCTGCGGCAAGCGCACGAGGGACGTCGTGCCGGTCGTCGCGCCGGCACATCCGACGGCGAGGAGGCCGGCGATGCCCCTGCCCGTGAACGAGATCCGGACGCTCATCGCGGTCGCCCTGTGCGGGCTGCTGCTCCTGCTGCGGCTCGACGCCCCCCGCTTCTCGGCCGCGGAGTACGACGGCGCGGACGAGGCGGGACCGGCCGGGTTTGCGACGCGCCTCGCGTGGCCCGCGCTGGCGATCGCCCTCGCGGTTGCGGCCGGTGTCGCGCTGCCTTCCGGCCTGGCAGCCGTCGGCCTCGGGCCGGAAGCCGGGCTGTCCGCGCCTTCGATCGTGCTCGCCGTCGTCGGCGCCGTCCTCGGCATCGCGGCGCTGCTCGCCGTCTCGTGGGTGCGGGACCCGGCGTGGCCGCCCCGGGTCGCGCCACCGGCCGAGGCTCCGCGACTCGCGTTCGACGCGGTGGAGACGGCGATCGTCGACGAACTGACGTTCCGCGGCGTGCTCCTCGGGCTCCTGCTGCTGGCCGGGATCCCGGTCCCGGTCGCGTTCCTCCTCCAGCTGCTGCTCTACGGCCTCGAGACGCGGCTCGGACGGGACACCGCGACGCTCGGGATGCTCGTGGAGGCGCTCGCGCTCGGCTCGCTGACCGGCGTGCTCGCGATCGCCTCCGGCGGCGTCGTCGCGCCGATCGTGGCGCACGTCGCGGCGCGGTTCGCCGCGCTCGAGCTGCCCGATTCGCTGCCACCGCTGCTCCCGCGGCGGCCGTTCTGAGCGTTGGTCCGCCACGCGACGGCGCGGCTCGGCGCCGCTCGACCGGAAGACGCCGCGCGACCGGCCCTCGACACCGAGCGGCCATGGCCGGTGGCGCTGTACGTCCACGTCCCCTTCTGCGTGTCGATCTGCCCGTACTGCGACTTCGTCGTGTACGCGGGGCGCTCGGCCCGCGGATCCGGCGCGCGGATCGAGCCGTTCCTCGCCGCGCTCCACGCGGAGCTCGACCTGCGCGCAGACGCGCTCGAGTCGCCGACCCGCCAGCCGGGACCGGCGCGTCCCACGCTGCGGACCGTCTACCTGGGCGGCGGCACGCCCTCGCTGCTGACGGCACGCGACGTCGCAGCGATCCTCGACCACGTCGCGCGCCGGTTCGGCATCGCGGCCGGCGCCGAGGTCACCCTGGAGGCGAACCCCGGCCCCGACGAGCGCGGCGACCTCGCCGGCTTTGCGGCCGCGGGCGTGACCCGGCTCAGTCTCGGCGCCCAGAGTCTCGCGCCGTCGGAGCTGCGACGCCTCGGGCGCCGGCACGCCCCGGACGACGTCCTGTCGGCGATCTCGGAGGCCCGTCGCGCGGGCATGGCGTCCGTGAGCGTCGACCTCCTGTACGACGTCCCCGGCCAGACGCCGGCCTCGTGGCGCGAGACGCTCCGGCGTGTGCTCGAGGCCGGTGTCGACCACGTCTCGGCGTACGCCCTGACGCTCGACGACCCGGACGCCGAGGGACTCACGGGACCGACGGGCGATCATCTGCCGACGAGGCCCGGCGCGCGGGCGTGGCGCGAGCAGGCGCGAGCCGAGCAGGACGAGGACCGGGCGGCCGACCTGTACGCGGAGGCGGACGGCCTGCTGACCGAGGCCGGCCTGCGCTGGTACGAGCTGTCGAACTGGGCGCGACCGGGGCACGAGAGCCGGCACAACCTCGCGTACTGGCACCACGATCCGTACGAGGCTGCCGGGCCCGGCGCGCACGCGTTCGACGGCCTCGGCACGCGGCGGTGGAACGCCGCGCGGCTCGACGGGTACGTGGCGGCGCTGGCCGCCACGCCGGCGCGGCTTCCCCCGGGCGGAGTCGAGCACCTCGACGCGCGGACGCTCGCGGCCGAGGAGGCGATCCTCGGCCTGCGGGTCCGCGAGGGCATCGGCCGGCACGTCGCCGAACGGCCCGCGGTCGCGGAGGCGCTTCGCTGGGGGAGGGGGCACGGGCTCATCGAGGACGATCCGGGTGGACGCGTCGCGCTCACGCTGCGGGGCCGGCTCCTCTCGAACGAGCTGTTCGCGCGGTTGCTCCCGTGACGCGGGACCCGCGGGGGGTGCTGGACGCCGATCCAGCCCCTGGGGTCGACTCATGACGGGCCGTCATGACACTGCCGACGTGACGGCGGACACTGGCGCAAGCCTTCGGAGCGGTTGCTGAGCAGCCGACGACGAGGTGTCCCCCGCCCGGAAGAAGTGAGAACGATGACCGTCCAATCTTCACCCACCGCCGTCAACGAGGCGCCCGTGGCAGTGACGGCTCCGCCGGCCGAGCCCGTCGTCGCGCAGCCCGCGCGCACCGCCGGCCGGCCCGTCGAGGACGTACGCCCGGTCGGTGGCGGACAACTCGTCCGGCGCATCATCATCCTCGTGTTCGGCCTGATCCAGATCGTGATCGGCCTGCGGTTCCTCCTCCTCCTGCTCGACGCCCGCACGGGCAATGCGCTCGTCTCGGGCATCCTCGACGTGAGCAAGCTCTTCGTCGCCCCCTTCGAGGGCATCCTCAACACGAACGCGCTGTCATCCGGCGGCTCCGTCCTCGACGTCAGCGCGATCGTCGCCTTCATCGGCTGGTCGGTCCTCGAGCTGATCATCCTCTGGGCCGTCGGGATCTTCCGGCGCGAGCCGGCCTGAAACGGTGGCCGCCGTGATCGTCGTGCGGCCGCGGTCCGCGAGTGCGGGTCGCGCCGGCCTGCTCGGGCTCCCGGTGTCGCCGCCGGGCTGGCGTGCGCGCCATCGCGACGAGTTCGAGCTGCTCGGGCTGGTCGTGGCCATGCTCGTCACGATGCTCGTCCTGGCCGTGCTGCTCGGGACGCCGTCGTCGTTCTGACTCTGGATCGGAGGTCGCTCGTGGAGGAACAGCGAGCCAGCGAGCTCGTCGCCGTCGAGCGCGCGCGCATCCACGCCGCGCTCGACGAACTCGGGGCCGGGATCCGGGACGACGGCGCGCTCGAACTCCAGCAGACCGGCGAGTCGGACTCCGGCAGTGATCTCGCCTCCGAGATGGTGGACGTTGCGATGATCGCCGATCTCTATGCAGAGCTCG
>JAKAAV010000164.1 GCA_021802185.1 Chloroflexota bacterium
CGACGCGCTCCTCCAGGGACGCGTCGGCGGACTCGAGCTCGCCGCACAGCTCCGCAACGCCGCCCTGCCGGCCGCGATCGTCGTGATCACCGTGCCGCAGCGTCCCGTCGCCGTCGCGCCCGAGCGCGGCATCGACGCCGTGCTCTCGATGCCGTTCACCGGCTACGAGCTCATCACGCTGCTCCAGAAGTCGGTCGAGGCCCAGCGGTCCCGGGACGCGACCGCGGCGGCGGCGCTCATCGCCGTCTTCGCCCCGAAGGGCGGCGTCGGGAAGACGACGCTCGCGTTCAACCTCGCCGTGGCGATCCAGCAGCACCGGGGCGCGCGGACCGTGCTCATCGACGGGAGCCTCCAGTTCGGCGACCTCCGGGCGCTCCTGAAGGTGCCCGGCGACGCGCCGTCGATCCTCGACCTGCCGATCGACCGGATCCAGGAGGCGGACCTCGCGGAGGTCCTCTGGCGCGACCCGTCCGGGATCGACATCCTGCTCGCCCCGCCGCGGATCGAGATGGCCGACATGGTCACGCCCCGCGACGTCGAGAAGGTGCTATCGCTCGTCCGGCGGGTGTACGACGTCACGGTCGTCGACCTGGCGACCAACCTCAGCGACCTGACGCTCGCCTTCCTGGATGTCGCGGACGTGATCCTCGACGTCGTCACGTATGACTCGACCACGATCCGGAACACGGTCGCGGTCGCCGACACGTTCCGCGCCATCGGCTACCCGCCGTCGAAGCTGCAGTACGTCCTGAACCGGTCGGACTCCCCCGGCGGCCTCCAGCCCGACGCGGTCGAGGGCGCGATCGGCCGGAAGCCCGACCACGCGGTCGTGAGCGACGGCCGGCTCGTCGTCGAGGCCAACAACCAGGGCGTGCCGTTCGTGCTCGCCGCGCCCGACGCCGCGATCACGGCCGACATCCGGCGCATGGCGGAGGCGCTGGTGGCGGCGCGGCACGCCGAGCCGGCCCGGGTCTGATCGCGTGAGCGACGGACGGCCGATCGGTCTGTTCGACTCCGGCGTCGGCGGGCTCACGGTGCTCCGCGAGGTCGTGCGCCGTCTGCCGGACGAATCCACGATCTACCTCGGCGACAACGCCCGGGCGCCGTACGGGACGCGCTCGGACGACGAGGTGCGCCGGTTCAGCGCCGAGTGTCTCGACGAGCTCGCACGCCGCGACGTCAAGGCGATCGTGGTGGCGTGCAACACGTCCACGTCGGTGGCTCTGCCGGAGCTGCGGCGGCGATACGACGTGCCGATCGTCGGCGTCGTCCGGCCCGGCGCGACCGCGGCCGCGCTCGCGACCCGCACCCGGCGCGTCGGGGTCATCGCGACGCCCGCCACGATCCGGTCGCACGCGTACTTCCAGGCGATCAAGGACGAGAACCCGTTCGTGGAGGTCTACGAACACGCCACGCCCGAGTTCGTGCCGCTCGTCGAGGCCGGACGGCTCCAAGGGCCAGACGTCGACGACGCCGTTCGCCGCGGCCTCGCGCCGCTGCTCGGCGAGCGGACGGCCGACGGGGAGTGGATCTTCCCGTTGCCGGCGGACGCCCGCGTCGACACGCTGCTGCTCGGCTGCACGCACTACCCGCTCATCGCGGACGCGATCCGGGCGGCGACGGGCGACGGGGTCGCCGTCATCGACTCCGCTCTGGCGACCGCGAGCGTCCTCGCCGAGCTCCTCGCGATCAACGAGCTTCGGGCACCGGCGGGCTCGAGCCCGGCGCACGTCCAGCTCACGACGGGCGACGTGGAGCGGTTCCGGGCGACCGCTACGCTCCTCTTCGGATCCGAGTTCACGTCGGTCGAGCCCGTGACCGTCCCGGAGGCCGCCTGATGCCACCCGGTGAGGGCGACTTCGGCCCGGTCGGCCGGCGCGCCCGCGACCTGGCCGGCGAACTCTCGCGGCGCCGGATCGACCCCGCCCGGGATCGGACCTGGCAGCTCGGCGTCGTCGTGGGGGCGGTGGCGGGCATGGGCGCCGCCTACCTGAACCGGCAGGTGCAGCGCTCGGCACGGGCCGGGCTGGTGGACTGGGCCCGCGCGGAGCAGATCGCGGTCGTCCGGCTGGGGCGCGTCGCCGGCTCGCTCCCGACCCGCGAGATCCGCGACGCCGCGGCCGCCTACGACGAGGCGATGCGCAGGATCGTGCCCGCGCTCGAGGCGGAGCTCGGCAGCCCGCTCCCGGGCGTCGTCGAGCGCCATTCCGCGGTCAGCCGGGCCGAGTGGGCGAGCGCGAACCTCGTCGTGTTCCGCCAGCTGTTCGCGCACCTCGAGGCGGCGCTGGGCGACCGGCTCCGGCCGCACGAGGGGAACCTCGCCGAAGGGCTCGTCGCGCTCGCCAACCGGACGGTCACCACACAGCAGATCGCGCTGGTCCTGACGTATCTCGGGACCCGCGTGCTGGGGCAGTACGACGTCGCACTGCTCTCGGCCGAGGTGCGCCCAGGCCAGCTCCTGTTCGTCGAGGAGAACATCCGCTCCACGGCGCAGTCGCTGCGCGTGCCGCTAGACGACTTCCGGACCTGGGTCGCGCTGCACGAGACGACCCACGCGTTCGAGTTCGAGGCGCATCCCTGGCTGCGGCCGTACCTCGCCGAGCGGATGGAGCGGCAGCTCGCGGGGTTCGTGGACCAGGCACGCGTGCTGAGCGTCGAGGGCCTGGGACGCCTGGCGCGGACGTGGCGGCACCGCGGAACGGGGGGCCTGCTCGAGAGCCTGCTCGAGCCGGAGCAACGGCGCCTGTTCCGCGAGACACAGACCGTCATGAGCCTGCTCGAAGGGTTCGGCGACTGGGTGATGGACCGCGTCGGCGCGTCGTTCCTGCCGGACGTGCGGCTGCTGCGCGAACGGTTCGAGGAACGCCGCGGCCAGCCACGCCGGGGCTTCGACGGGATCATCGCGCGGCTGATGGGGATGGACCTCAAGCTGGCCCAGTACCGGCGCGGCGAGCGCTTCGTCGCCGGGGTCGCCGAGGCCGGCGGACCTGCGGCCGTCGCGCACCTCTGGGACGGGCCTGCATCGCTTCCGACGGAGGCCGAGCTCGCGGACCCGGGAGCCTGGGTGCTCCGCGTGGTGGGGCCGGTGGGGGACTCCGGGAGGTGACCGCGGGATACGCCGGCACGCCCTCGCGCCGCCCGCGCGTCCCTTCGGCGATCGCCCTCGGCCCCATCCTGTACGCGCGGCACCGGGCGGAGGACCTCGACCGCATCGCCGCGGCCGCGCCCGGTTCCCGGATCGTGCTCGTCGGGGACGACGGCACGCCGGACGGGCCGCTGGAGGAGGCGGAGGTTCTGTTGCGCGGGAGCAGCCTCGCGGGGGACGCCCTCGACCGGCTGCTCGCCCGAGCCCCGCGAATCGAGTGGATCCACTCCGCCTCGGTCGGCGTCGAGCGCGTGCTGACGCCCGCGACGCTCGAGCGGGGGATCACGGTCACGAACGGGCGCGGCGTCTTCAGCGTCCCGATCGCGGAGTACGTGCTGATGATGCTGCTCGCGGTGCGGAGGCGGCTGCCGGCGCTGCTCGAGCTGCAGCGGGAGCGCACCTGGCAGCCGCTCGAGGGCGCCGAGCTGCGTGACACGACCGTCGGAATCGTCGGGATGGGGTCGATCGGGCGCGCCGTCGCCTCATACGCGACGGTGTTCGGTGCGCGCGTCATCGCGCTGCGTCGCCATCCCGAGCTCGGAATCCAGGCGCCGGCGGACATCGACGAAGAGCCACTCCCCGCGCCGCCTCGTGCCGACCGGGTGTTCGGCACGTCCGGGCTCCCGGAGCTTTTCGCGGCCTCCGACTTCGTCGTGCTCGCGCTGCCCGTGACCGCCGGGACGGAGGCGCTCGTCGACGATCGCGCCCTGGCCGCCGCCCGGCCTGGCTGCTGGCTGATCAACGTCGCGCGCGGGCGTCTCGTCGACGAGGCCGCGCTGCTGCGCGCGCTCCGCTCGGGTCCGCTGGGGGGCGCCGTCCTCGACACGTTCCGCGACGAGCCGCTTCCGTCCACGTCGCCGTTCTACGGGCTCCCGAACGTCCTCGTCACGCCGCACACGAGCTGGTCGACGGGCCGGGTCCGGTCGCGCAGCATCGACGTCTTCGTCGACAACCTCGGCCGGTTCGTCCGGGGCGAGCCGCTCCACAACGTCGTCGACGTGGGCGCAGGGTACTGAACGATGCAGATCGCGATCGTCGGGCTGGCGGCGTCGGGGAAGACGACCGTCTTCAACACGCTCACCCGCGGCCACGCGGAGACGGGCGGATACGGAGGCGCCGTCGTCAACGTCGGTGTCGTGAAGGTCCCCGACGACCGGTTGACCGCGCTCACCGCGCTGTTCCATCCGAAGCGCGAGGTCCACGCCGACGTGACCTACGTCGACCTGCCCGCGCCTCCGCGGGCCGACGAGCCGGGAGCCGGCGCGGCCGACATGCCGCCCGACCAGCTCGCGCGCCTGCGCAACGCCGACGCGCTCCTGCACGTCGTGCGCGCGTTCGAGAGCGCGTCGGTGCCACATCCCGATGGCTCGGTCGATGCGGGGCGCGACCTGGAGCGGTTGGACCTCGAGCTGATCATGGCCGACCTCGCGGTCGTGGAGAAGCGGGTCGAACGGCTGCGGACGCAGGGCCACCACGGGACGCCGGCCGAACGCGAGGCGAACGACCGGGAGCTCGCGATCCTCGAGCGGGTGCTGCCCGCGCTGCGTGACGGCACCCCGATCCGCGACCTCGGGCTCGACGCGGACGAGACCCGCGTCCTGCGCGGGTTCCGCTTCCTGACCGAGAAGCCGGTGCTGGTGCTGCTCAACATCGGCGAGCAGGATCTGCCGCGAGAGCCGGAGATCGTGGCCGGGGTCACGGAGCGGTACCGCCACTCGCACACGCTGGTCGACGCGCTGTCGGCGCGCGTCGAGATGGAGATCGGCGAGCTCGAACCGGACGACGCGGCCGTCTTCATGGAGGAGCTTGGGCTGCACGAGTCGAGCCTCGACCGCGTCATCCGGCTCTCGTACCGCCTGCTCGGCCTGATCAGCTTCTTCACCGCCGGGCCCGACGAGACGCGGGCGTGGACGATCCCGGACGGGGCCACCGCGGTCGACGCGGCAGGCGCGATCCACTCCGACCTCGCACGCGGCTTCATCCGCGCAGAGGTGGTCACGTTCGACGATCTGATCCGGCTCGGATCCATGGCCGAGGCGCGCCGGGCCGGGAAGCTGCGCTCGGAAGGGAAGACCTACCGCGTGCGAGACGGGGACGTCGTCGAGATCCTCTTCAACGTGTGACGCGGACCGCGACGGTGAACGGTTCCGGCTGACGGCCGCCCTACCTCATTCGGCAGCGCGGCTCCGTCGAGGCGCGTGGCCCGCCCCACAGACGGCGATCGCGTCAGTTCGGCCGCTCGCGGTTCAGGTCGACGATCAGCGACCGGAACCCGCCGTCCAGGTCGTCCTCGTCGTCGGTGTCCTCGTCGGTGTCCTCGCCCGCTTCCTCCTCGCCGACTTCCGCGAGGAAGTTCTCGTCCTCGATCCGGGAGACGTTGACCGCCGCGACGAGCATCCCGTCGCTCACGTACGTGAAGTCGTCGGTGCGCTCGAGCTCGCGGGCGATCGCCTCGACCAGCGTATCCTCCTCGAACGTGTCCTGGACGCGTCGCCGCGCCTCCTGCACGAGCTCGAAGAACTCCTCCGCCGTGAACTCCTGCTCGTGGGTGAGCAGGGCGTCCGAGTAGAGGTCGTCGTCGCTTTCGTGGAGCTCGTAGAAGTACACCGTTCCTCCCGCCTGATTCGCCGGGGCAGTATAGGCGCGAGATCGCACACGACCGACGAGACCACGGTGCGAACGTTGCAGGCGGCTCGCTGATGCCGGACGTCGTGGTCG
>JAKAAV010000165.1 GCA_021802185.1 Chloroflexota bacterium
GGACCTCGCGCGGCAACCCGACCACAGCCCGCCGCCGGTGGTGGCGGAGGTCCGGCCCGGGATCATGGCGGTGCGAGGGGAGGGCCGGCCGAGCAAGCGCCTCCGCCGGGAGCTGGAGCGCCTGCGCCGGGCCGGCGGCGCCTGAGTGAGCCCGGACGCTGCCGGCCGCCTGCCACCGAGAGAGATCAGCCGCTAGTCTGCCCCCGCAGCGCGCGAGCGTTGACACCGGGATATCCGCCGGATATCCTACCCGCATGGCCAAGGTGCTGATCTCCGTCCCGGACGATCTTCTGCAGCGCATCGACCGGGAGGCTGCGGCGCGCGGCACGACCCGCAGCCGGTTTCTGGAGGAGGCCGCCGTGCGCGAACTCGGCTGGCCTGCGCCCGAAGACCTGGATCGGGCGGTGCGGCGGGCGCGCGAGGCGCTCGCGCCGTACGGATCGTTCGAATCGGCCGCCCTGATCCGGAAAGACCGCGACGAGCACGATGCCGCCGATCGACGTCGTCTGTGACGCGTCCGTCGTCCTCAAGTGGTTCCACGAGGAGGGCGAGGAAGAGGTCGAGCCGTCACGCGCGTTGCTCGAACTCCACCGGTCCCGCCGCGTCGCACTGTCGGTGCTCGACCTCACGTTCCTCGAGGTCGCGAACGTGATTCTGCGTGCCCTCCAGGCGAAGTCGGAGCACGTGGCGATCGTCCTGGACGCCCTGGCTGAGATCTGCCCGCAGATCCCCGTGAGTCATGCGGCTCTGACCGAGGCCGTGAAGCTCGCCGAGCGGCACGGCCTCACGGTCTACGACGCTGCATATGCCGCCGTCGCAGCGGAGCGGCGCGCCCAGCTGGCAACGATGGACCGAGCACTGCTCGATGCGGGCCTCGGCCGTCGCCCCTCCGACATCCTGCGGAACGTTACATAACTTGTCTTATCGGAAGTGTTTGAACGGGCTCCGCGGTCGGCCTTTGTGGAGTCCCACCGACGTGTCCGCGCACCGCGCGCCCCAGGATCGGGATCGGACCGCGCGTGTCCGACGGTGCGCTCGGCCGGCACTTCGTCTGAGCCCGACGCTGGCGGATCGGTGAGGCGCCACCGGGGGTCGTGGCGGATCAGCAGCCGGTTGCGTCGAGGGTGATGTCCAGCGCGTGCTCCGGTGCACCGAAGACGGCCGCGGGATCGACGGCATCGCGGTAGACGACGACGTTGAAGCGCTCGGGCCGGTCGAGGAAGGCCACCGACGGCACGACGAGGCCCTGCAGCCCCGCGACCTGCGCGAGCAGGTAGCCGACCGCGGCCTGCGTGGCGGGGAGATCGAGGATCCAGTCGGCGAGCGGGGCGGCTCCCATCGCGGCGACGACGTTCTCGTCGCGCAGGTCGAGTACCCGCTCGAGCGCGACGGCCACGCGGAAGACAGCCCGCTCGAGCCGCTCCTCGCGACCCTCTGGCAGCTCCGTCCCGAGGTGCCGGCCGTACTCCGCCGTCACCACGCCGATGTCAGACGCGAAGTAGTAGGCGCGCACGCCGCGCGCGCTCCAGCGGTTGTCATCGACGAGCCCCAGGTGCGCGTCGTCGAGGACGGAACGGGTGGATGCCCTGGGACGGTGACGCAGCAGCTGGCCGGACCAGGGGCCGACCAGGTCGGCGAGCATCCGCTACGCCCAGTGACCTTCGAGCGCGTTGATCAGGACCTGCCGGACGGCGTCCAGGTCGCCGTGCGCCAGCGCCTCGCGCGGCGTGCGCATCCCGAGGCTGCGGCGCGGCGTCGCCATGAAGGACGGCACGTCCTCCCCGTACACCTCGCGCGCGAGGTCGGCGATCTCGGACACCGTCGCCAGGCGACGCTGCGTGTCGGCGCTGACCGCCCCGGAGCCGCGCAGTTCCCAGCGCTCGATGCTGCGGGTGCTGACATCGAGGGCACGCGAGAGCAGCTCGCGCGACAGCCCGAGCCGGTCCCGCGCGGTGCGGATCTCGGGCGCTCGGACCTGTGCCATCTCGGACCTCCTGTACCGACAGGTGTCGGTACAGGAAGGGTATGCCGTCTTCCCCCGCGCCGTCAAGGCCTGGCGCGGCTCGCGACGTAGGGGTCGGAAGCGCAGCCTCGGACCTCGATGGGGGGAAGCCCGCGGAGTCCGTCGTCAGTCGGCGAGCCTGCGCCGCACGAGCGAGACGAGCGAGGTCGACTCGAGGTCCGACAGGTGGGACAGCTGCATCGTGCAGCTGTAACCGTCCGCCACCAGCGTATCGCCATCGTGCAGCGCCGCCTCCACGCGCGGCAGCCAGTGCTCCTCGCCGATCCGTCGCGAGATCGCCTCGTGCTCGTGTGAGTAGCCGAACGAGCCGGCGAGCCCGCAGCAGCCGGCGTCGAGCACCTCCGGCGCGAAACCGAGTTGCTCCAGGAGCGCGCGGTCGGCGGCCGGCGTGCCCGCCGCGCGGCCCTGGCAGTGGGGATGGACGACGACCCGCGGAGCAACGGCCCCTCCCCCACCGGCCGGCTTGGTCCTCCTGGCCACGAGGGTCGCGAAGCCCGGCGAGGCGAGCAGATGCTCGGCCGGGCTCCGGGCGAGCGAGGCGAGGCGTGCGGCGCAGGGGTCGCGCCAGCGCAGGGCCGGCAGCTCGTCGCGGAACGTCGAGAGGCAGCTCGGCTCCGGCACGACGACGGGAATGTCCTGCTCGATCCAGGGTTCGAGCACGTCGAGCAGGTTCCCGAGTGTGCGGCGGGCGAGCGCGAGCATGCCCGCGTCGTAGAGGGTGCGGCCGCAGCAGGCCCAGCGCGACGGGACGACGACCCGCTCCCCGGAGGCCTCGAGCACCGCGACGAGGTCCTCGACGACGCCGGGCCGGAACGCGTCACAGAACGTGTCGGGCCAGACGACCACCGTCGCATCGGCGACCTCGGCGTGTGCCGCCGCCGTCTCGCTCCGTCGGAAGGACTGCGGAGCGAGGTGCGGCGACGGGCGCGCGGTCGTCACCCCCGCGGCACAGCGCGCGAGGGTCCCGAGCAGCGGCGCACCGAGCAGGGCGTTGGCGAGCCGCGGCACCCGCGTGCCGACCCGCAGCAGCCACGGCAGCAGCCCGAACGCGTACATCGACCGGGGCCGCAGGCGACCCCGGTAGTAGTGGGAGAGGAACTCGGCCCTGTAGGCGGCCATGTCGACGTGCGTCGGGCAGTCGGTCGCGCAGCCCTTGCACGAGAGGCAAAGGTCGAGCGCGGCCCGCACGTCCTCGTTGCGCCACGTCGTGGGCGTCACCTCGCCCTGGAAGAGCTCCACGAGCAGCTTCGCGCGCCCGCGCGTCGAGTGGCGCTCGTCGCGCGTCGCGCGGTAGGACGGGCACATCACGCCCGCGTCGTCGCGCCGGCACTTGCCGACACCCACGCAGCGCTCGGCCGCCGCCTGCAGCGAGGTGCCCTCCGCGCCGAAGCGGAAGTGCGTCGGCGGGAGCGCGGGGCGCTTGTAGTCGGGGCCGTAGCGCAGGTCGCGGTCGAGGGGCCGCGCGTCGATGAGCTTGCCCGGGTTCATCCGACCGCGCGGGTCGAAGACCGCCTTGAACGCGCGGAAGCCGTCCAACAGGTCGGGGCCGTACATCCGCCCGAGCAGCTCGCCGCGCGCCTGCCCGTCGCCGTGCTCGCCCGAGATCGAGCCGCCGAGCGAGACGACGAGGTCGGCCGCGCGCTCGATGTAGGACCGGAACGCGCGCACGCCCTCCGCGCTCGTGAAGTCGAAGTTGTTGCGGGTGTGCACGCAGCCCTGCCCGAAGTGCCCGTACCAGGCGCCGTGGTAGCCGGACTCCGCCCACAGCGCGGTGACCGCCCGCAGGTACGTGCCGAGTTTCTCGGGGGCGACCGCGGCGTCCTCCCAGCCCTCGTGGGTGTGCGTGCCGTCGACATCGATGGCGGTGGCGCCCAGGCCCGACTCGCGCACGAGCCACACGCGCGCCTGGCGCGCGGCGTCGTCGTAGCGGCGCCACGTCACGTCGGGTGGCAGGTCGGCGATGAATGCCCCGGCCAGGCGGTCCGCCTCGGCCTCCTCGTTCGAGCCGAGCTCGGCCACGAGCCAGCCGCGCCCTTCGGGGAGGAGCGGCAGGTGCTCCACGTTCAGGGGGCGTGCCCGCATCTGCTCGGTGAGCGTGACGTCGAAGCCCTCGAGCGCGAGCAGCGGGTGCGCCAGCAGCGAGGGCACCGCGTCGGCGGCGGCGAAGACGTCCGAGTAGCCCAGCACGACCATGCGCCGGTGCCGCGGGCTGACCGAGAGGCGCAGTGTGGCCTCGGTGACGATCGCGCACGTCGACTCGGAGCCGACGAGTGCCCGCGCGACGTGGAAGCCCCGCTCGGGCAGCAGCTCGTCGAGGTTGTAGCCGCTGACCCGGCGCGGGATGTCGGGGAAACGCTCGGTTACGAGCGGCGCGCAGCGCTCGGCGATCCCGCGCAGCCCGGTCAGGACCTCGGCCAGCCGGCCGCCGGCAGCCACGGCCTCCGCGTACGCCGCCTCGTCGTACGCGCCGAGCTCGAGCGTCTCGCCGCCGTACAGGACGACCCGCAGGCGCTCCACGTTGTCGACCGTCTTGCCGGCGAAGAGGGCATGGGCGCCGCAGGCGTTGTTGCCGATCATGCCGCCCAAGGTGCACCAGGCATGCGTGGCGGGATCCGGGCCGAACGTGAGCCCGTGGACCTCGGCCGCCCGCCGCAGGTCGTCGAGCACGACGCCCGGCTCGACGCGCGCCGTCCGCGCCTCGGGGTCGATCTCGAGGATCCGGGTCATGTGCCGGCTGGTGTCGAGGATGACCGCGGCGTTGCACGCCTGGCCGGCCAGGCTCGTGCCCGCGCCGCGCGCGAGCACCGGCACGTCGTGCCCCGCGCACACCCGCAGGGCGGCCACGACGTCGTCGTGGTCGCGCGGGAAGACCACGCCGATGGGGATCTGTCGGTAGTTGGACGAGTCGGTGGCGTAGACCGCCCGCGTCCCGGCGTCGAAGCCCACCTCGCCCCGGAGGGCAGCGGCGAGGTCCGCCTCGAGCGCCATCGACCGCGGATCGCGGAGCGGACGCGAGGTGGAGGCCGCGTGCGCGCCCACGATGACCGTCCCCGGCTCGCTCACGCTCCGACATCTTCCCGCTGCGTCAGCGCAGGGTCCGCTTCCGGTAGGCCTCGAACACTTGCTGATTGTTGTCCTTGGGCACGCTCGTGATGTTCGGCGACACGAACACCGGCATCGTGATCTCGCGAGCCGACAGCTGCGCCGCGAGTTCCGCCGTCAGCGCCATCGTGATCGCGATCACGGCCAGCGTCGAGCCGGCGGCGACGGGCGCCGGCCAGCCATCGATCTCGACCATAGAGTCGATCGGGTCGACGCAGTTGTCGATTACGACGTCCGCCACGTCGGCGAGCCGCTTGCCGCTCGAGTGCGTCGCCTGGTTGAGCTGCAGGTTCGCCGCCGACGTCACGGCCACGACCTTCAGCCCGCGCTCGCGCGCGTACAGGGCGACCTCGACCGGCGCTGCGTTGAGTCCGCCGTGCGAGTACACCACCATCGTGTCGACGGGCGACAGGGGGTAGTTCTGCAGGAAGTTCCGGATGTAGCCCTCGGTCCGCTCGAGCCACAGCAGCTCGCTGACGCCGCTCGACCCGAGGACGTTCGTCCAGCTCAGGCGCGAGTCGATCAGCGGACGAAACGCCGGGTAACTCCCGTACCGGGGGAAGACGTCCATGACCGGGAGCACGGAGTGTCCGCTACCGAACAGGTTGACGACGCCGCCGGCCGCGACGCTGTCGGCCATGACCCCGGCCGCCTGTCGGATGTTCCCGAGCTGGGTCTCCGAGATCCGGCGCACGAGCGCCCCGGCCTTGTC
>JAKAAV010000166.1 GCA_021802185.1 Chloroflexota bacterium
TACGTCGACCTCGGCCCGTCCGGATGGCGCGGGACGGAGCGAATGCAACTCTGCTGGATCTGCGGCCGACACTCCGCGAACGGCGGCACGGGGTCGGCGTGTGACACGTGCCGGTTTCGGGTGAAGGGACCTCGGCCCGCGTCTGGCGGCGCCGGTGGTCGCGGGCGCGCGGACGTCATCGGTGGCCGCGCGGGAGAGCCCGCGGCGGCGGACGAGTGGACGGCCACCCGGCGCCGCACCTCCGCCCCGTCCTCCTGACGTCTCGCGACGGCTGACCGTCGACGCGCCGGCCCGCCCGTCCGGTATCAGGGCCCGAAGAGCTCCCGCATGTCGTTGGCGGAGCACGTCTGCGCCATGCAGCCGAGACCCCACGCGTCCTCGATCGTGCGCACGAGCGAGTAGTGGTCGTGGGCCATGCCGGAGCGGGCGCCGGGCCGTGCGAGGGGACTGACGACGAGCGTCGCGACCCGCCCTCCGCCACCCGCGTCGGTCGTGCCTTCGTCCCAGGTGATGAACAGGACGCTGTTCGCGAACATCGCGCTGCCCGTGATGCGTGGAACGAACGAGGCCAGGAAGGCATCGCCGGTGGCCGTCGAGCAGTCGTGCATGTCGTTGCAGAGGTTCGGGATGATCAGCTCGAAGTCGGCCGCGGATGGGCTGAAGTGCGTGAAATCCATGATGCGGGCGCAGCGCGCGGGGTTGGCGCTGATGTCGGTGAAGCTGATCGCCGGTTCGTGCTTCCGCGCGTAGGAGCCCGACCCGTCGGGGCCGGCCGAGGCGCCGGTGCCCGTGTAGCAGCCCGAAGGCACGTTCTGGGCGAACACCGCCCACGTCTTCCCGCGCGCCTCGAGCTGATCGGCGAGGTTCCGCGCGGCGAGGTTGTACACGCCGTCGGACGCGACGCCCTGCGTCGAGCCGCCGAACAGCGCGATGTAGTTCGGCTCCGACGGGTGCGCGACCGCGTCATAGGCCGTGGCGAGGCCATAGCGGGAGGCGAGCTGGTTCAGGTAGGGAGCGTCGGGGGAACCGACGATCTGCCCGTATTCCCGGTTCTCCATCACGATCACGTAGACGTGGCCGAAATCCGGCACGCCCGATGCCGACGGCGAGCCGACCGGACCGCTCCCGAACGCCGCGCAGGCCGTCCGCCCATCGTTCCTGACCGTGACAGAGAGCCGTTTGGCCGCGGCAGCCGATCGCAGGGCAGGGACGCGCGTCGGCGGCACGCGCGCCCACAGGCGGAGCACGCCATCGGCGGGCGCGATCCCCTTGAGCAGGACGAGGGCCATCCCGGGCGCACTGCATGTCCCGGCTTGCACGGTCGCCACGAGCCACCAGCGGGGGGACAGGCCGGCGACCTTCACGGCGGCGGTCGCCGTCGCGCCGTCGATCACGACGGTGGCACCACCGGCGAGCCCGTCAGCCGAGGGCCGGGCGGCGAGCACTGTCCGTCCCGATGCCGCCACGCGACCGGTCGGTGCGACGAGCGTCAGGAGCAGCAGTGCGGTCACCACGAGGGCGCGGCGCGCTGCCGGATGGAGGCCGGAGTCGACCGAGGGCGAGACGTCGGCAGAGCGGCCTGGGGCGGCGGCGGGACGGCTGGCCGCGGACATGTCGTCATCGTAGGACGGGCCGTCATCACCGGACTTCCGTAGACCATGCCCGCGCCACCGCGCGACGACCGTGTCCGTGGCGCGCGACGACCGTGTCCGTGGCGCGCGACCGGCGTTCGTGGCGCGCGACCGGCGTTCGCGGCGCGCGACCGGCGTTCGCGGCGCGCGACCCCGTCGACCGGCGCCGTCGACCTTTCCTTCGTCTACGACATCTGCATGAACACGACGCAGCACAAAGCGGCCACGCCCCGCGGGTCCATGAGCCGGATGGTCGGCGTCGCCCAAAGGGCCAGACTGGGGCCGGCCAACGCCGGCCGCGTCCTCTCCGCGTCGCCGCCCGCCGAGGGTGTCGTGAGCGGAACCGGCATCGCCTGACGACCGCCGACCAGGGATCGGCGGCGCACGGGAGATCCCGGATGCAGATCGACCCGGCCCTGCGGCCGACCCGTCATGCCCTTCCACGCGCGCTCCGGCTCGGTCGACCCGCGATCGTCGCCGCGACTGCCTCGACCCTCGCGGCGGCGTTGCTGCTCGGCGCGCCGGCCCGAACGCTCCCTGTCCCCGGCATCGGCGCGGTCGCCGCCGCCACCGTCGCTCCGCCGGTCCCTCCCGGCGCCGTGCCAGGGCTCGGTGGCCTGCGCTGGGGGCTGATCGGGAACGACGGTGCGCATCTCGCGCCACAACGGGCCGCCGGCATCACCGTCCGGCTCTTCGAGCTCGACTGGGCCGTGTACGAGCCGGCGAAGGGCGTCTTCGACCAGGGGTATGTGACGTGGGCGCGCCAGCGGCTCGCCGGCCTGCGCGCCGCGGGCTTCCGCGTGATCCTCTCGCTCGGCGTCCAGATGGCACCGAGCTGGCTGCTGCAGGCCTACCCGAACGCGTACTACGTCGACCAGTACGGCGACCGGTACACCGACGCCTGCTCGGGCTGCGAGGTGCCCAACTTCGTCTGGAACCAGGCGTTGCGCGTCGAGCAGGCGCGCTACGTGGCGCGCGCCTTCGCGGACTTCGGCAGGAGTTTCGCTGCCGTCCGGGTCGGGGGCGGTCACTTCGGCGAGCTCGGCTACCCGGCGGCGTCGTACGCCGGCCACGCGAACACGTACTGGGCGTTCGACGCGAACGCGCGCGCCATGAACCCGGTGCCAGGCTGGAAACCCGGCATGGCGTCTCCCCACGGCGAGGCGACCACGTTCCTCAACTGGTACCTGGGCCGCCTGGCCAACTGCGAGCGTTTCCAGATCGCGACGGTCAGGCGCTCGTACACCGGGCCGATCATGCTGCTCCTGCCCTCGTTCGGGATCCGCCCCGGGCAGGCCGCTGCCGCGGCGACCCGGAACCTGGCGGGCACGACCAGCGCCGAGCGGAACGGGGAGATCCAGCGCGGCTACGACTTCGCGCGGCAGGTCGCGGCGATCCCGGATCGTGGGGTCGTCGTCACGACGACCTGGCTCGACGCCGCGTGCGGCAATGACGCGAGCACGAGCGCCGCGGCCTGGAGCCCCGTGCACTACCTCGCGTACCTCGCGGCCCGGCGGGGCCTGTCGGTGTACGGCGAGAACACGGGACGCGGGACGGCGTCCGTGATGCGGTTCACGGCATCCCAGGCGCGGGCGTACCGGCTCGCCGGATTCCTGTGGTACGACGAGCAGGAGTTCCTGTCGGGGCGGTGGGCGACGCTGGACGACTACGCCCGCCTGATCGCCGGAGCGGGCTGAGCGAGGCGTGGATCAGCCGTCGCCACACTGGTGGTGGTCGGTCAGGCCGCGCCGAACCGCTCTGCTGCGTCGACCACGGCGCGATCCGGGCCCGTACCCGGCTCGCGGGCGTTCCCCTGCCGATACGACTCCACGGAGCCCGGACGACGCCGCCCCGAGGCTGCGCCTAGCCCCTCCCGACCGACGCCGTGACCCCGGCGCCCCAGATGTCGCCGATCGTGAAGCCCTCGGGGAACGGGTCCTCCGGGTCGAGGACGTAGCGCGCGTAGCCCGTGATCCAGGCGCTGCCGGAGAGGGTCGGAACCACTGCGGGCAGGCCGCCCACGGACGTCTCGCGCAGCAGGCGGCCGGTGAAGACGGTGCCGAGGATCCCCTCGTGGCGGAAGTCCTGCCCCAGCCCGAGCCGGCCCCGGGCATGGAGGGTCGCCATCTTGGCGCAGGTGCCGGTCCCGCAGGGCGAGCGGTCGATCGCGCCCGTCCACGTGTCGGGCCGGTCCCAGTCGAGCTCGCCGGTCGACACCACGACGGCGTTGCGCAGGTCCGCGTGCGGGCCGCTCGGCGGGCCGGAGAGCTCGGCGATCGTCGGGCCGATGATCTCCGGGTTCTCGGGGTGCACGCAGGGGAGCTGCTCGCGCGTCGCCGCCTTGATCATCTCGCCGATCCGGACGATGTCGCGCCCTTCGTCGGGCGTGAGCCGGAGCCCGAGCGCCGCCGCGTCGGCGATGACGTAGATCATGCCGCCCCAGGCGACGTCGACGGTGACCGTGCCGAGCGACGGCACCTCGACCGACGCGTCGAGCGCGAACACGAACGACGGTACGTTCTCGAACGTGATCCGCCTGGCGTGCCCGCCGGACACCTCCGCCCGGATGGCGACGAGGCCTGCCGGCGCCTCGAGGAGGAACTCCGTGACCGGCTCCTGCACGGGGACCATGCCCATCTCGATCAGCACGGTCGCGACGCAGATCGTGTTGGTCCCCGACATCGGCGGGTACTCGACCTGCTCCATGATGATGTAGCCGGTCGCCGCGCGCGGATCGGTCGGCGGCAGGATCAGGTTGCAGTTCGCCGCCGGGTACCCCCGCGGCTCGCGCAGCATCCGGAGCCGGATGTCGTCGTGGCGCTCCCGGAAGGCGACCATCTTCTCGAACATCGTCGCGCCCGGCACGTCCAGCACTCCCCCGACGATGACCCGTCCCGGCTCCCCGGCGGCATGCGCGTCGACGGCGACGAGCGCGTTCCCGGTCACGGCTGACACCTCTCGGACTCCTACAGCCGCAGATGGCCCTCCATGGCCTGCCGTGCGCGCTCCGGGGCCCGTGCGGAGATCGCCTCGAAGACCGCGGCATGCCCCTCCTGCGACTGCGGCACCCGGACGGTCGTCGGCGTGACGCTGATGGTCCGTGTGAGCGTGAGCACGTCGCGCATCTGCTCGATCAACTGGAGGAACAGGCGGTTGTGCGTGGCACGCAGGATCGCGTCGTGGAACGCGATGTCGTGCGCCGTGTACGCCGACACGTCGGCCGTCGATCGCCCCAGGGCCTCGTACTCGCGGCGCATCGCGTCGAGGTCCTCGCGCGTGGCACGCTCGGCGGCCAGCGCCGCAGCCTCGGTCTCGATGACCCGCCGCAGCTCGAGGCTGTCGGCCATGATGTCGTCGAGCGCGCCGACCTCCAGTCGGGCCGCGAGCAGCTCCGCCGAGAGGTCGTTCCAGGCGGCTCGATCCGCCACGCGGCTGTAGCGCCCCTGCCGGCTCGTCACCATGCCGAGCGTCGCCACGATCTTGAGCGCCTCGCGCACGACCGGGCGGCTCACCTGGAACTCGCGCGCGAGGTCGGCGGCGGCGGGGAGGGGATCGCCCGGCTTGAAGTGGCCGAGCAGCATGCTCCCGACGAGGGCGCGGGCCACCTGGCGCGGCAGTGTCTGCGCGGACAGCGAGCCGAACGCGCGGCGCGTCCGCGCGTCCGGTGCCACGCCGTCGGACGCGTCAGGGACCGGGATCGGAGCGGCGCTCGCGGGCGAGGCGCCGTTGCCCGAGTCGGAATCCTGCGGGCGCACCCCGAGCGTCTCGTCGTCCACGGGATCATCGTAGCGCAACCCGTGGCACCCCCGGTAGTATCTTGTCAGGCAAGCAGACAAACGTGAGCGTCGGCGCAGGCGGAGGCGCGATCGGGAGCGCGGGGGAGTCTCGGGCGCCCGTCCCGCGCGTCGCCCCGCAGGCCCGGACGAGGAGTGATCATGGCCACGAACGTCGTCGTCCAAGGCGGCCCGCGCGAGGCACCCGCGCTTCCGCCCATCGCGATGGCGCCCCGCGTCCTGCTCGGACCGGGCCCCGACATGGTCCACCCGCGGGTCACCGCCGCCATGACGGCGCCGCTGCTCGGGCACGTCGATCCGGACTTCCTGGCGCTGATGGACGGCACGCAGCAGCTGCTGCGCTACGCGTTCCGCACGGAC
>JAKAAV010000167.1 GCA_021802185.1 Chloroflexota bacterium
GCTCGGCACCCGCAAGCGCTGCGGCCTCCGCCGTGGCGCCGGCCAGCTCGGCACCCGCAAGCGCTGCGGCCTCCGCCGCGTCCGCCGTCCCCGGCGCGTCCACGTCGGCGGCCAATCCGCACGATCCGAACTTCAAGGTCGCCCTCGTGATCCCGGGGACCCTCGGCGACAAGGGCTTCTTCGATTCGGCGAACGCCGGCGTGATGCGGGCCGCGCAGGACTTCGGCATCCAGACGAAGGTGCTGCAGGCATCCCCGACCGACCCGTCGCAGTGGCTGCAGAACCTGCAGTCGGTCTCCGACGGCAGCTACAACCTGGTCATCACCGGCAGCACGCAGCAGCACGACAACCTGACCCAGGTCGCCAAGCAGCACGCGAACCAGCACTACGTCCAGTTCGACGATCAGGTCGCGCTGCCGAACGTGCTGAGCATCGAGTACAAGCAGAACGACGGGTCGTACCTGGCGGGAGTGCTCGCGGGCATCGTCGCGACCGACAAGACGGACTTCAAGCTGTCCAGCGGCGGCGGCAAGATCGGCCTCGTCGGCGGCATGAACATCCCGGTCATCAACGACTTCGTCGACGGCTACAAGCAGGGCGCGGAGTCCGTCGGGATCAAGCCGTCGAACATCCTCGTCTCCTACATCGGCAACTTCAACGATGCGAACAAGGCATACAACCTGACCCAGGCGATGTACGACCAGGGCGCAGACATCGTGTTCGCCGTCGCCGGCGGAGCAGGCCTCGGTGTGCTGAAGGCCTCGTCCCAAGCGAACAAGTACTCGATCGGCGTCGACTCGAACCAGAACAACCTGTACCCGGGCCACGTGCTGGCGTCGATGGTCAAGGAGGTCGGCAACTCGTTGTACGACCAGATCAAGGCCGCGATCCTCGGCAACGCGCCGTGGGGCACGCTGCTTCACTACGGCCTTCCACAGAAGGGCGTCGGCCTGATCATCGACACGCAGGACGTCCCGCAGTCCGTGGTCGACAAGCTCAACGCGGCCGAGCAGGACGTCGCGAGCGGCAAGGTCACGGTCCAGAGCGCGTTCAGCCAGTAACCGCCCATTCCATGTCCGCCGGGGGCGCGCGCTCGTCCCCGGCGGATTCCTCCCTCCGGAGCCCGATGGCACCGCGAGGGCCAGCGGGAGACGGGTACTCGTGACATGACGACGACGTCGTCCCTGCTCGAGCTGCGGGGCATCACGAAGCGGTTCGGCCAGCTGGTCGCCGACGACCACGTCGACCTCCAGGTCACAGAGGGGGAGATTCACGCGCTCGTCGGCGAGAACGGCGCCGGCAAGACGACGCTGATGAACATGGTCTTCGGCCTCGTCCACCCGGACGAGGGCGAGATCCTGCTCCGCGGCGCCCCGGTGACGATCCGGAGCCCGCTCGCGGCCGCGCGCCATGGCATCGGGATGGTCCACCAGCACTTCAAGCTGGTTCCCTCGCTCTCCGCCGCCGAGAACATCTTCCTCGGTCGTGAACCGGGCAGCGGCCCGATGCTGCACGGGCCGCAGGCGATCCGCCAGGCGGCGGAGCTCGCCGAGCGGTACGGCCTGACGATCGACCCGGCGGCGCGCGTCCGGTTCCTGTCCGTCGGCCAGCAGCAGCGCGTCGAGATCCTCAAGGCGCTGTCGTACGACGCTCAACTCCTGATCCTCGATGAGCCGACCGCGGTGCTGACACCGCAGGAGACCGAGGAGCTGATCCAGGTCGTCCACGAGCTGCGGACGCGCGGGAAGACCGTCATCTTCATCACGCACAAGCTCAACGAGGTCCGCGCGGTCGCCGACCGGTTCTCCGTCATGCGCGACGGCAAGCGCATCGCGACGGTCGAGACGGGCGAGGCGACCGAGGCCGACATCGCGCGGATGATGGTGGGCCGGGAGGTCCTCTTCCGCGTCACCAAGCCCGACGTCGTGCCGGGCCGGACCCTTCTCGAGGTGACGGGGCTGAGCGGGCTCCGCGTCGACGGAACCGAGGCCGTCAGGAACGTCTCGCTGGGCGTCTGCGCGGGTGAGATCGTCGGCGTCGCGGGCGTCGAGGGCAATGGGCAGAGCGAGCTCGCGGAGTTCATCTGCGGGTTGCGGCCCCCGACGGCCGGACGGATCGCCATCGACGGCCGGGAGGTCACCCGTGCGAACGTCGTGGAGCATCGCCGGGCCGGCCTTGCGTTCGTGGCCGAGGACCGCATGGACCGCGGCGTCAGCGGTGCCATGTCCGTGTCGGAGAACCTGGCCGGGACCCACTACTCGGACCCCGGGATCGCGCCCCACGGGATCGTGTCGCCGGGGCGCCTGCGGCGCTGGGCGCGCGGCCTGATTCGCCGGTTCGACATTCGGAACGCCACCCCGGCCACGCCTGTCCAGGCACTGTCGGGAGGGAACATCCAGAAGGTCGTGCTCGCGCGCGAGCTGAGCACGGAGCCGAAGGTGCTGCTGGCGGCGCAGCCGTCCCGCGGGCTCGACGTGGGTGCCACGGAGAGCGTGCACCGGACGCTGATCGAGCAGCGATCTCAGGGCCGCGCGATCCTGCTGATCTCGTCCGAGCTCAGCGAGGTGCTGTCGCTGTCCGACCGCATCCTCGTGATGTACGGCGGCCGCGTGGTCCACGAGACGCCTGCATCGGCGGCGACCGACGAAGGCCTCGGCCTCTACATGATGGGTCTCAGGAGCGACGACGCGGGAGAAGCGGCGTGAGCGAAGGCAGCGTCATCGACCAGGACGAAGCTCTCCAGACGCGCGTCGCCGCGGGCCTGCGATCCGTCGCGGACGCGCTCGTGCAGCCCGCGCTGACGCTCGCGTTCGCGCTGATCCTCGGCATCGTCCTGATCGTGGCCATCGGGGAGAACCCGGTGGCCGCGTACCACGCGTTCCTCTTCGGCAGCTTCGACAACGCCCTGGACTTCGGCAACCTGCTGGCCAAGGCCACGCCGCTCATCACGACCGGCATGTGCGTCGTCATCGCGTTCCGCGGCGGCGCGTTCAACATCGGCGGCGAGGGCCAGATGTACCTCGGCGCCTTCTGGGGCGCAGTCGCAGGCTTCACGTTCGTGAGCCTGCCGGGACCGCTCCTCATCCTCGCGATCATCGTCGTCGCAGCGGTCGCGGGCGGCATCTGGGCGGCCATCGCGGGGGCGCTCAAGGCCTTCTGGGAGGTCGACGAGGTCGTCAGCACGCTGCTGATGAACTACATCGCGATGCTCGTCACGCAGTACTTCGTCGACAACCAGTTCCGCGACCCGACGGCGGGCGCACCGGCCACCACGTACATCGCCAGCCAGGCGTGGCTGCCGGGCATCCTCCCGCCGTCCGCCGTCACCGTCGGCCTCCTCATCGCGCTCGTCATCGCGATCGCGACCTGGTTCCTCATGTTCCGGACCGTGTGGGGTGCCAACGTGCGATCCGCCGGCACGAACCGCCGGTTCGCGCAGGCGATGGGTGTGAACGTCCGCAGGACGCTGATCGAGACGATGTTCATCTCCGGGGCCATCGCCGGCATCGGCGGCGCGATCGAGGTCATGGGCGTCGAGCACCGCTTCTACCAGGGGTTCTCGCCGGGCTTCGGGTTCCTCGGCCTGACGGCCGCGCTGCTCGGTCGGCTCAACCCGTGGGGCACGCTGGGGATGGCGTTCCTGTACGCGGCCCTGCTGAACGGCGCCGCCATCATGCAGATCCAGACGCCCGTCCCGAACCCGCTCGTGAACATTCTCGAGGGGATCATCGTGGTCATCATGACCGCGCAGGCCAGGCCGCGTCTCGGCCGGCTGATCGGCCGTCGGGGGAGCGCCGCATGAGCTCGCTCGGACAGCTCGTCAACGCCGATCTCCTCGGCGCGCTCCTCCTCTACATGACGCCGATCCTGCTCGCTGCGATCGGCTGCGTGTTCACGCAGCAGGCGAACATCCTCAACATCGCGATGGAGGGGATGATGCTGACGGCGGCGTTCTTCTCGATCGCCGTCGGCGCCGCAACGCAGAGCGTCTCGCTCGCGATCCTCGGCGCGATCGTTTCCGCGATGGCGATGTCGGCACTGTTCGCCTACGTCGTGCTCGTGCTCGGCGCGGACGTCTTCGTGGCCGGCATCGGCATCAACCTGCTCGCGGACGGGCTCACGGTGTTCCTGCTCGAGCGCCTCTACAACAACGAGGGCAGCTACACGCCGTCCACGTTCCCGCAGATCTGGAGCCTCAACCTGCCGCCCGACTGGTCGAACCAGCCCGGGCTCGGGGTCCTCTACCACATGCTCAACGGCCAGACGTTCATCGTGTTCCTGGCCCTGGTGCTGGTGGTGGTCTCGCACATCGTCCTGTATCGCACGAAGATCGGGCTGCACATCCGGGCGACGGGCGAGAACCCGGAGGCCGTCGAGGCCGCGGGCCTGAACCCGACCACGCTCAAGATCCTGACCGTCATGATCAGCGGCGCGTGCGCGGGCCTCGGCGGGGCCCAGATCGCGATGGCGACGCTCAACGAGTTCATCCGCGAGATGACGAACGGCGTCGGGTTCATCGGGCTCTCGGCCGAGATCTTCGGCAACGCGACCCCGGTCGGATCGCTCATCGCGTCGGCCGTGTTCGGGCTGGCGAACGCGGTCGCCGACCGGATCCAGGTCATCCCGAGCTTCAACATCTCGCCCGACCTGGTCCTGACGATCCCCTACGTCGTCACGCTGGTCGCGCTGGCGTTCGCGATGATGCGCCGCCGCCGCAACCGGATCGCCTGATCGCCGGCGCTGCCCGGCCGGCGGTCGCCACCGGGCCCCGGATCGCAGCCCGACAGAAGCTGGAGGCCCGCGTGGAACCTCGTTCGCTCATCCTCGACATGGACGTCGGCGTCGACGACTCGCTCGCGATGCTCTACCTGGCCGGTCGTCCCGACGCCCGGATCGCGGCCGTCGGCAGCGTGCACGGAAACGTGCAGGCGTCACTGGCGGCGCAGAACGGGCGGCGGGTGCTCGAGCTCTGCGGGCTGGACGACGTGCCGGTCGCGGTCGGGTGCTGGCGCCCGATGGCGCAGGAGCTTGCGACCGCGGGCTGGGTGCACGGCGACGACGGGCTCGGGAACACGAACCAGCCGGACCCGCGGCGCGGGCCGACGAGGGAGCACGCGGTCGCGCAGCTGATCAGGCTCGCGCACGAGCGACCGGGCGAGTACGACGTCGTGGCGACCGGTCCCCTGACGAACCTCGGGACGGCCCTCGTCATGGACCGGGACCTCCCGCGTCTCATCCGCTCGGTGACGCTCATGGGCGGGTCGTTCGACGGCGTGGGCAACGCGGCGCCCTTCGGGGAGGCCAACATCTGGCACGACCCGGAAGCCGCCGAGCTCGTGTTCAACGCCGGCTGGCCGGTCACGATGGTGGGCCTGGACGTCACGATGGAGACTCGTCTCGAGGAACCCGAGCTGGAGGCCATCGGGGCGGCGGATACGCCGCAGGCCCGGTTCGCGACCGCGATCCTGCAGCACTACCTCGGCGTCTACGCTCGGAGCTTCGGCGGACGGCGGATCTGCCCGCTGCACGACCCCCTCGCCGCCGGGGTGGCCGTGGAGCCGTCGCTCGTGATGTCGTCGGCTGACGTCGAGGTGCACGTCGCGCGAGCGGAAGGCCCGACGCGCGGCATGACGATGGTCGACCGGCGGCCGAAGTACATGGAGGCGGAGGGCCGGAGCGGCCCGTTCACGCGCGTCGCTCTTCGGGTGGATTCGCGCCGCTTCGTCGACCAGCTCGTGGGGGTGCTGACGCATCCGCTCCCGGCCCCGGCGGCCGCCGC
>JAKAAV010000168.1 GCA_021802185.1 Chloroflexota bacterium
CCGCCTGTTGACCGTCCTTCTGCCCGAAGTACGCGCGATCCGGTCGCACGAGATCGAGCAGGATCGTGACGACCGTGGCGACGCCACGGAAGTGTCCGGGCCGGGCGGCACCCTCGAGGACGGCGGCGAGCGGACCCGGATCGACCACCGTCGAGTGTCCGCGGGGGTAGATCGCGTCCACGGCCGGCGCGAACACGACGTCCACCCCGCGCGACTCGCACACGGCGAGGTCGGCGGCGAACGGCCGCGGGTACCGCTCGTAATCCTCGTCCGGCCCGAACTGCGCCGGGTTCACGAAGATGCTGACGACGACCGACTCGCACTCGGCACGGGCGCGGTCGATCAGCGCGACGTGGCCGGCGTGCAGCGCGCCCATCGTCGGCACGAGTCCCACCGGGGAGGGAAGCGATGCCCGGACCTCGGCGAGGCCTGCCCGATCGCGAACGACGATGCGGCGCCCCACTCGCGTGACGTCGTCCGCCGGCGCGCGGAAGTCCTGGCGCGCCGCCTCGTCGTCCCCCGGCGCGATTGCCTCGCCCGGGCGCGTCTCCACCGTCTAGAGGTCCCGGTCGAGCGGGATCCGCAGCGTGTCGGGGCTGGGCCGGTCGAGCTCGCCCTGCCCGAGGGCTTCGGCCAGCACCGATTCGTCCATGCGGCTCGACTCGGCCTCGCCTGGGAACGTGCCGGCCGTCACGTCGGCGGCGTACGCGCGGGCGGCCTCGGCGATCGTCTCGCGGAGGTGCGCGTACGGACGCGCATGCCGCGGCACGAACGACCCGAGCCCGAGCAGGTCCGTGACCACCTGGACCTGCCCGCTGCACCCGGCGCCCGCGCCGATGCCGATCGTCGGGATCCGGAGCCGCGCGGTGATCGCCGCGGCGAGCTGTTCCGGCACGAGCTCGAGCACGATCGCGAACGCGCCGGCGGCCTGGACCGCGATCGCGTCGGACAACAGGCGCTGCGCGGCGTCGCGTGTCCTGCCCTGCACCCGGACCCGGCCCATGCCCAGCTTGGCCTGCGGGGTCCAGCCGATGTGACCCATCACCGGGATGCCGGCGCGGACCACGGTCTCGATCGCCCGGCTCGTTCGGACACCGCCCTCGACCTTGACGGCCTGTGCGCCGGCCTCCCGCAGGAACCGGCCCGCGTTCTCGACCGCCTGGTCGGGCTGCTCGTAGCTCAGGAACGGCATGTCGCCCACGACGAGCGCCCGCTGCGTCCCGCGGACGACGGCCTTGACGTGATGGAGCATCTCGTCCATCGACACGCGGACGGTCGACTCGTACCCGAGCATGACCTCGCCGAGCGAGTCGCCGACGAGCAGCATCGGGATCCCGGCGTCGTCGAGGATGCGGGCCGTCGGATAGTCGTAGGCGGTCAGCATCGGGATGCGCTGCCCGTCGGCGTGCATCCGGGCGATGTCCTGGACGGTGATCCGTCCGCTGCTGCTCGTTGCGCTCATTCGACGTCCTCCCTGGCAGACGGCGAGACTGCCACATCCGCGACGAGGGGTGGATCGGCGCGGCCGTTCTGCACCGGACCGCCCGACTGCCCCGAACCGCCCGACTGCCCCCGGCGCGCCGCGAGCAGCGCCGCGACGCGGTCGAGCAGCCGCTCCGCGACCTCGCGCTTGCTCATCAGCGGCCACGACTCGGGCGCCGCGTCCGCCGCGATCAGCGTCACCCGGTTCGTCTCGACCGCGAACCCCGCGCCCGGCTCGAGCACGTCGTTCGCGACGAGCAGGTCGACGCCCTTGCGGCGCGCCTTCTCGGGAGCGCGATCGAGCGAGCCGGTTTCCGCGGCGAAGCCGACGAGCACCGGGCGCGGAACGCGCCCCGCGACCGACCGGGCGGCCTCCGCGAGGATGTCCTCCGTCGGTTCCAGCTCGAGCACCGGCGCGGCGTCGCGGGTGAGCTTCGTCGACGACGCGCGGCGGGGCCGGAAGTCCGCGACAGCAGCCGCCATGACCAGGACGTCCGCCCCGGCCAGGGCCGCGAGGACGGCCTCGCGCATCTCAGCAGTGGTCGGCGCCGAGACGACGCGCGCATCGGCCGGAAGCGGGACCGAGACGTGGCCAGCGACGACGGTCACGTCGGCTCCCCGACGGATGGCCGCCCGGGCGATCTCCGCCCCCATGAGGCCGGTCGAGCGGTTGCCGATGAATCGGACGGGGTCGATCGGTTCCGCGGTGCCGCCGGCGGACACGACGACCCGGCAGCCGGCGAGGTCGTGTCGCGCGGCGGCCGATGTGGCGCCGGGGCCGTCGACGGCGAGCCACGCGCCACGTGCCACGGCCGCCACGACCGCATCGACGATCGACGCCGGGTCCGCGAGCCGGCCCGGCCCGACGAGCCCGGACGCGAGGAGGCCGCTCTCCGGATCGACGACGCGGTATCCGAACGACCGGAGCCGGTCGACGTTCGCCGCCGTCGCGGGGTGCGCGTACATCCCGGCGTCCATCGCGGGAGCGACCACGACCGGGGCGGTGGAGGCCAGGCACGCGGCGGTGATGACGTCATCGGCGAGACCGGAGGCCATCGCCGCCATCCAGTGGGCCGTCGCGGGCGCGACCACGATCGCGTCCGCCTCGCGGGCCGCGACGATGTGCGCGATCCGGCGATCGGGCAGCAACTCGAGCGGATCGGACAGCACGGGACGTCCGCTCAGCGTCTCGAACGTGAGCCGCCCGACGAACGCGGCGGCGGAATGCGTCAGCAGGACCTGCACCGAGGCGCCCTCGGCAGTCAATCGCCGGAGCAGGTCAACGGCCTTGTACGCCGCGATCGAGCCGGTGACGCCGAGCAGGATCGAGCGCCCCTCGAGCCGGCCCTCGGTCGCGGTCATGCCGGCCGCCCGCGCATGCCGATCGGCTCGCGTGACTCGCCGACCGCGTCATCTGCGCCGCCGGTCCATGCCCCGCGCGGCGCCTCGGCCGCGAGGATCGCCAGGCCTTCGAGCGTCAGGTCGGGGTCGACCGCATCGACACCGGGCAGCTCGGCGATCCAGGGCGCCTGGCTGAGCCCGCCCGTCAGGACGACGGCGATCGAGCGTCCCGGAGCCTCGGCCTGCAGCTCGGTCCGGACCCGGTCGAGCAGTTCCCGTGCGAGCCCGAGGTAGCCGAAGACGGCGCCGCTGCGGATCGCGCTCACGGTGTCGCGGCCGATCGCCCGAGCCGGGCGGAGTGCCTCGACCCGCGGAAGGCGGGCGGTCCTCGCGGCGAGGGCCTCGAGGCCGAGCTCGAGCCCGGGTGCGATCGCGCCGCCGATGAACGCGCCGTCCGCGGCGACCACGTCGAGTGTGGTCGCGGTGCCGAAATCGACGACGATCGCCGGCGCGCCGTAGAGGCGGCCCGCCGCGAGCGCGTTGACGAGCCGGTCGGGGCCGACCTCGGACGGCTGGTCGACGCGCACCGCGATCGGCACGTTCCCGACGCCCGCCTCCAGGAGCGGTAGCCCGACGGACGCCACGGCCGACGCCAGCGCGAGCCCGACGTGCGGCACGACGCTGGCGACGACGACACCGTCGACCCGATCCAGGCGCAGCGCCTCGAGGCCGAGGAGCGCGTCGATCAGCACCCGGATCTCGTCCGGTGTCGCGTGCCCGGGCGTCGCGGCGCGTCGCGTGCCGGTCACGCGGCCGTCGCGGACGAGGCCCAGGGTGAGGTTCGAGTTCCCGACGTCGATCGCGAGCAGCATCGTCTCGATGATACGCGTGGCCCTGCGGCTGCCCACGCTCCCATTCCGGCTGCGGTCGGGCGTCGCGGCTGCGGTCGGGCGTCGCGGCTGCGGTCGGGCGTCGCGGCTGCGACCGGGCGTCGCGGCTGCGGCTCACCCTTGAGGCGCCGCATCACGAGGTTTCACCACAGCCGGGGCCGGCGGCCTCAAGGGAAGGGGGCGAATCGCGCCTGTTCGGCGCGCCTGTTCGGAGCTGTCCGCGCTTGCTACCATCAGCCCGTCCCCGCCCCACGCGGGCCGCCTGCTGGAGAGGTCCCGTGACCAGCCTTCCGCCCGCCAAGTTCTTCGTCAACCGCGGCGTCGTCGGCAGCCGGACCGACATCTACCACCTCCTCCGTCCCCTCCTCAAGCAGAGCGTCGCGTACGCGTACGTCCGCGGGCGCGACGTCGTGGCGCACGGGGCCGGACCCGTCGAGCGCCTGGCCATCGATCGCCCGGACGTTTCCAGCTACTTCACGCCGCTGTCGATCTGCCTGAACGTCGACTCGTTCGAGTACCTCGAGTTCGAGACGCGACCGGAGGGACTCATCACCTACGCCCTCGTGCAGGGCGACGAGCGCGTCGTCCTGACATACATTCCGGCCGACGCCGAGCTCGACGCGCCGCTGGTCGCCCAGCCCACGCTCGATCTCGTGCGCGACGAGTACGTGCAGATGGAGCTCGGCGGGCTCGGAGGACAGGCCGCGGGCGGCGATTCCGCCGACGGCCAGGGCTGAGGCCGCCGTCTCGACGTCGCGCGGCGCCGCCCGACGCATCGCTCCGCGGGACGTCGCACCCTGCCGCCACGCCTCCCGTCGGGACGCGCGCTGCCCGCACGCGCCGCGCATCACGCGCCCTGCCGCGACCCCGCGGCCATCGCGTCTCGGCGCCGGCCGCCCGTCGGCCTCCGGCGCCGTGTACCATCGCCGCGATGTTCCAGCGATCCGTGCTCCCGGGCGGGCTGCGCGTCATCACGGTGCAGCTGCCGACCGCACGATCCTTCTCCGCCGTCGCCTACGTCCGCGCAGGATCCCGCATGGAATCCCGTGCCGAGTCGGGCATGGCGCACTTCATGGAGCACCTGACGTTCAAGGGCACGACGACGTGGCCGACGACGCGGGCGGTCTCCGAGGCGATCGAGGGTATCGGCGGGACCAGCAACGCGGCCACCGACCGTGAATCGACCACGTACTGGGCCCGCGTCCCATCCCGGCACGCCGGGCTCGCGATGCAGATGCTCGGCGAGCTCGTGACGCAGCCGCTGCTCCGTGAGGAGGACGTCGCGCACGAGCGGACGGTCGTCGTCGAGGAGATCCGGTCGTACCGCGACGACCCCGGCGAGTACGTGTTCAACCTGCTGGACCTCGCGATGTTCGGCGACACGCCGCTCGGCTGGGAGATCGCCGGCGACGAGGAGAGCGTCGCGTCGCTCACCGCTCCCGCGCTGCGCGGCTTCTGGGAGCGCTGGTACCAGCCGTCGAACGTCGTGATCGCGGCCGCGGGCGATCTCGGGCACGAGGCGATCTGCGAGATGGCCGCGGCGGCCTTCGGCACGGATCGCGCCGCCGCGCCCCCCGGCTCCCGGTTCGAGGCGGCGCCACCCATCCCGGCCGCGGATCGCGTCCGGCTCGTGAACCGTCCGGGATCGCAGGCGCACCTCTGCGTGGCCGTCCCCGGCCTGCGGCGCGACGACCCCGACCAATGGGCGCTCGAGCTCCTCGACACCGTGCTCGGCGAGGGCATGAGCAGCCGCCTGTTCCTCCACCTCCGCGAGGAGGAGGGACTCGCGTACGACGTGCACTCGTTCATCACCGACTACGCCGACACGGGGATGTTCGGCGTCTACGCCGGGGTCGACCCGCGTCAGCTCTCGCGCGCGCTCGACGGGATCCTGGGCGAGCTCCGGGAGGTTTGCGATCACCGCGTGCCCGGCGACGAGCTCGCCCGGGCGAAGGCGTACGCCTGCGGGCGGCTCGAGCTGCGGCTGGAGGAGGGCCGGAACCTCGCCTCCTGGCTCGGCGCGCAGGAGGCGCTCCACGAGCGGACC
>JAKAAV010000169.1 GCA_021802185.1 Chloroflexota bacterium
GCCCTCCTCGTCGTTCACGCGCTTGAACTTCGCGTAGTCGTCGACGTGGTGCGTGTTCGCCTCGCGGAAGTCGAGCGCGCGCTGGTACAGCTCCTGCTGGTAGCCCTTGAGCCGCAGCGGCAGCTCGTTCGCGAGCAGGTCGAGCGGCACGGCCTCGCGTGACCGGTCGACGCGGCGGACGATGACGCCCTGGCGGGCGGCAACGTCCCGGGGACCGACCTCGACGCGGAACGGCACCCCGCGCAACTCCCAGTGGTTGTACTTGAAGCCCGGGGACTCCTCGCGCCAGTCGACCTCGAGCCGGACGTTCTGCCCCTCGGGCGTCGATCGCAGCGCAAGCTCGAACCGCTCGATCGCGTCGGCGACCGCGGACCGGTCGTCCTCCGACCGGAAGATCGGGATCACGACGACCTGCACGGGCGCGACGTTCGGCGGCAGGACCAGGCCCGCGTCGTCGCCATGGGCCATGATCGTCGCGCCGACCATCCGCGTGCTGAAGCCCCACGAGGTGCCGTGCGGGTGGCGGCGCTGGTTGTCGCGATCGAGGAACGTGATGCCGGCGGCCGCGGCGAAGTTCGAGCCGAGGTAGTGGCTCGTCCCCGCCTGCAGCGCCTTCCGGTCGCGCATCATCGCCTCGACGGAGTACGTGTAGACGGCGCCCGGGAACTTCTCGCCCTCGCTCTTGCGCCCGGCGATCACCGGGATCGCGAGCCACTCCTCGGACACCTTGCGGTAGATCTCGAGCCCCAGGTCGACCTCGTCGCGAGCCTCCTGCTCGGTGGCGTGGAACGTGTGCGCCTCCTGCCACAGGAATTCCGCCGTGCGCAGGAACAGCCGCGTGCGCAGCTCCCAGCGCACCACGTTGTTCCAGAGGTTCATCAGCAGGGGCAGGTCGCGGTAGGACTGGATCCAGTCCTTGATCGTCTCCGCGATGATCGCCTCGCTGGTGGGGCGGATCGCCAGCCACTCGTCGAGCTCCTTGCCGCCGGCGTGCGTCACCCACGCGACCTGCGGGTTGAAGCCCTCGACGTGCTCGGCCTCCTTCTCCAGGAGCGAGCGGGGCACGAAGAGGGGGAAGTAGACGTTGCTGTGACCGGTCGCCTTGATGTGGCGGTCCAGCTCGTCCCGCATCGACTCCCAGATCGCGTAGCCGTAGGGGCGGATCACCATGCAGCCGCGCACGGGGGAGTAGGACGCCAGCTCGGCCTTCAGGACGACGTCGTTGTACCAGGCCGGGAAGTCGTCCGACTGGCGCGTGATCGCGGTGACGAAACCGTCCCTGACCACGGGACCTCCTGCTGCGACGGTCGATGGATGGGCATGGCCCTGCGGCGCACGGATGGAGCGACGCGAGCGGCCCGGGCGCCTATGGTAGCGCAGGGTCCGGGGGCTGCGAGACCCCTGACGGCGGCACCGCCGATCGGTGACCTGATCGGCTCGCACCGCCCAACCCTTGTCAGGCTCATGGTCAGCGACTATAGTCATGTCGGTGCTGTGTGACAGATGGATGAGCTGACGGTGATGGCGAGTCGCTTCAAGGCGGAGTGCCTCGCGCTGCTCGACAGGGTCGAACGCACGAAGGTGTCGATCGTGGTGACGAAGCGCGGCCGGCCGGTCGCGCGCCTGGTGCCGCTCGAGCAAGGCGAGCAACCGCGGGACACGCACGGCTCCGTCCGGCTCCTCGTCGCCGAGGATCAGGCGTACTACGGCACCGCCGAGCCCTGGGACGTGGACGCCGGCGGCCGATGACCGTCCTTGCCGACACGCACGCGCTGCTCTGGTGGAAGGGGGATCCGGCCCGCCTGTCCCGCGCCGCCCATCGAGAGCTCGAACGTGCACGTCCCGTGCTCATCAGCCCGATCTCGATCTGGGAGGTGTCGACCCTGCTGCGCCTCGGCCGGATCGCGCTCGATCGTGACCTGTACGCCTGGATCCGGGATCTGCTCGCCGGCGACGTCGCGCAGGCCGACCTGTCGGCCCAGGCCGCGGCGGATGCCGGCAGCTGGGACGCCACCGCCTTTCACGGGGACCCTGCGGATCGGCTGATCTACGCCACCGCCAGGGAGCTGCACGTCCCGCTCGTGACGAAGGACGAGCGCCTGCATGGGTTCGCGGCCGCCCAGGGTGACGTCCGGACTGTCTGGTAGACCGTGACAGGCGGTGCTCCTGTCTTACATCATGGGTGGGTAGCTGTATCATGCACGCGTGGAACGGACCCAGATCTCCCTGACGGAGGAGCAGGCGCGGCGGCTGCGCCGGCTCGCCCAACGGCACCGGACCTCGATGGCCGCCCTGATCCGTGAGGCAGTCGACCGCGCGTACCCGCCCACCGGCACCGAGGACGCGCGCTGGGAGAGCGCGCTCTCCGCCGTCGGAGGGTTCCACTCCGGCCGCACGGACATCAGCACCGAGCACGACCGCGAGCTGGACGACGCGTTCGGCGAATGAACGTCTTCGTGGACACGTCCGCGCTGTTCGCCCTGCTCGACGAGGATGACGCCAACCACGTCGCGGCCGTCGAGGCCCTCCGCCGGCTGCGGGGAGGGGCGCTGGTCACGCACGCGTACGTCGTCGTCGAGACGATCGCGCTCGTGTCTCGGCGCCTCGGATGGAGCGCGGTGCAGCGCCTGCTCGACTCGATTCTGCCCATCGTGAGCGTGGTCGCCGTCGACGACGGCCTTCACGACGCCGCCCTCGGCGCGTTCCGCCAGGCAGGGTCCGGACAGGTCAGCTTCGTCGATCGGACGAGTTTCGCGTTCATGTGGGCGCAACGGATCGACGTGGCCCTCGCGTTCGACGCGGACTTCGAGAGCGCGGGGTTCGACCTCGCGACCTGATCCCGCCCGAGACGTCCGGACGCACGCCCATCAGCCCGCCGGGCGTCGAGCCCGGTTGACCGCGCGTCCTACCCGGCCGGGACCGGCGCCTCGCGCCTCCCATAGCGCCGCTCCACGTACCCGTCGACGATCGCCTTGAACTCCTCGACGAGGCCCTCGCCGCGCAGCGTCGTCGCGAGCTTCCCGTCGACGTAGACCGGCGCAACCGGTTCCTCGAACGTCCCCGGCAGCGAGATCCCGATGTCGGCGTGCTTGGACTCGCCGGGCCCGTTCACGACGCAGCCCATGACCGCGACGCGCATGCCCTCGACGCCCGGGTAGCGCTCTCGCCAGCCCGGCATCGACTCGGCGAGGTAGCCCTGCACGTCCTGGGCGAGCTGCTGGAAGAACGTGCTCGTCGTCCGCCCGCAGCCGGGGCACGCCGAGACCTGCGGCAGGAACTGGCGCATGCCCAGCGACTGGAGCACCTGCTGCGCGACGCGCACCTCCTCGGCACGGTCGCCGCCCGGCTCCGGCGTGATCGAGACGCGGATCGTGTCGCCGATCCCCTCGTGCAGCAGGATCGCGAGCGCGGCGCTCGACGCGACGATCCCCTTGGTCCCCATGCCGGCCTCCGTGAGCCCGAGATGGAGCGGGTAGTCGCAGCGGGCCGCGAGCCGCCGGTACACGTCGACCAGGTCGGAGACGCCGGACACCTTCGCGGACAGGATGATCCGGTCGTGGCCGAGCCCGGTCGCCTCGGCGAGCTCGGCGGAGCGGAGCGCGGACTCCACCATCGCCTCGATCATCACGTCGCGGGCGGGCGCCGGCTCCGGCAGCCGGGCGTTGGCGTCCATGAGCTGCGTCAGCAGCGCCTGGTCGAGCGAGCCCCAGTTCACGCCGATCCGGACGGGCTTGTCCCGTTCGATCGCGACGCGGACGATCGTCGCGAACCGCTCGTCGTGGTGCTCCCGTGCGCCGACGTTGCCGGGGTTGATCCGGTACTTGTCGAGCGCCTGCGCCATCTCGGGGAACTCGACGAGCAGCTGGTGGCCGTTGTAGTGGAAGTCGCCGACGATCGGGACCCCGATCCCGAGGCCGCGGACCTTGCGGACCATCTCCGGAACCGCTCCGGCGGCGGCCTCCGTGTTCACCGTGACGCGGACGAGCTCGCTGCCGGCATGCGCGAGCGACGCGACCTGGAGCGCCGTCGCATCGGCGTCGGCGGTGTCCGTGTTCGTCATCGACTGGACCACCACGGGCCAGCGCGAACCGACCGGAACGTCCCCGACCATCACCGTGGTCGTCGGCCGGCGGCCGTCAGGTTGACGACTCTCGGGCGGCCGGCTCCCGACCGGGCGTCCGTCGGGACGGGCGCTCACGAGCCCACCCCTCCCCGCACGATGTCGAAGTAGCTCACCCAGATGAGGAACCCGAACAGCAGCATGAACCCCACGAAGTAGGTCGCGCTCTCCAGGCTCGCGCTGATGCGGTTGCGCGTCATGGCCTGCAGCGCAGACACGACGATCCGGCCGCCATCGAGCGGCGGGAACGGCAGCACGTTGACGATCGCGAGGTTCGCCGAGAGCAGCGCGATCAGCCAGAGGAGGACCACGGGCGGCGCCTCGGTCCGCACGGTCCCGACCGCCTCGGCGATCCCGATCGGCCCGCTCACGGGCGGCGCGGCCCCGGGGTTGTGGGCGACCGAGCTGACGAGCTGCCCGAGCGCGCCGAGGATCAGCCCACAGGCCTGCACCGTGCGGTTCGCGCCGACCTGCACGGCCTGGACCGGCGAGCGCTGGACGATCGCGCCCGGCACGATCCGGGCCGTGATTCCGAGCGCCCCCTTGCCCTCCGCCACCGCGGCCTCGCCGTTGAGCGTGACCGGGATCTGGCGCGTCGCTCCGGACGCCGTCTGCACGGTGAGCGTCACGCGATCCCCGGCGTGAGCGAGCGTGTACGAGGTCGGCGCCTCACCGTCGAAGTACGGGAACGTGTGCCCGTTGATCGCGGTGACGATGTCGCCCGGCACGAGCCCGACGGAGGCCGCCGGAGAGCCCGCCGAGACGGTCTCGACGCGGGCATTCGCGTTCGGCTCGAGAGCGG
The DNA here is from genome assembly GCA_021802185.1 of Chloroflexota bacterium. Lineage (GTDB taxonomy): Bacteria > Chloroflexota > Limnocylindria > Limnocylindrales > CSP1-4 > JAJYNJ01. The sequence continues at coordinate 4,923 of JAKAAV010000169.1, forward strand.
CCGCGATCACCACGAAGATGACGAACGCGAGCAGCAGGTTCATCGCGACGCCGGCGGCAAGAATCGCGACGCGCACGGGCAGCGGCTTGCGCCCGAAGCTGCGCGGGTCGTCACTGCCGCCGTCCTCGCCCTCCAGCCGGACGAATCCGCCGATCGGCAGCCAGTTCAGCGTGTACGTCGTCTCGCCGTCGCTCCCCAGGGTCGCGGCGCGCGGCGGGAAGCCGATGCCGAACTCGTGGACCCGCACCCCGGCCAGCCGCGCGACCACGAAGTGCCCGAACTCGTGCGCGACGACGAGCCCGACGAGGATCGCGAGGAAGACGACGAGGCTGATCCCCGAGTTGAGCAGGCCGCTCACGGGCGTGCCTCCGCGCATCTCTCCACGCGCGTCTCCACGCGCCCAGCAGGCGCGTTCATCGCGTCGGCTTCCAGCGCTCGCACCACGCCCGGACGTCCAGGTCGAGCGTGATCAGCTCGTCGAGGTCGGGCGCCGCGCCGTCGCCGAAGCGCTCGACGGCGGCCGCGGCCATCGCCGGGATGCCAGGGAAGTCAAGCGTGCCGTCGAGGAAGCGCCGGACGGCGATCTCGTCCGCGGAGATGAGCGCCGCGCTCGCGCGCGGACCGGCGGCGCCGGCCTCGCGCGCGATCCGGAGCGCGGGGAACCGGTGCTCGTCGGGCGCCTCGAACGCGAGCGATCCGAGCTCGTCGAGCCCGAGCCGCGGCGCCGGTGACGGCGCGCGATCGGGGAACGTGAGTGCGTACTGGATGGGAATGCGCATGTCGGGAAGTCCGAGTTGGGCTTTGACGGACCCGTCGACGAAT
>JAKAAV010000170.1 GCA_021802185.1 Chloroflexota bacterium
GACGCGCCAGCCGCCCGGACGGGGATCGCGCAGCCGGCCTGCCGGCCTTCCGTCCCTCCGGCTGGCCCCACCCCCTCCGCTCCGGACAGCCCGACCGCGGCTCGTCGCGGCCGACCCCCCGACCATCGAGGTCGCGCTGCGCGCGACCACCGCGTCGCGCGTGGCGCGGGGCGTTCCGCCGATTCCTGCCGTCACCGCCCGCGCGGCTGCCTCTCCCTCGTAGGGCGGCGCCGCACGCAGCGGCGTCGATCTGACACGGCGCTGCAGCGGACGTCGCCCGACCGTTACAGGGTCCAGGCCGCGGCTCCCGGGATGCTTCCGGCCGGAGGGAACCCGGATGAGCATGCCTGCCATCGACCCGCGAGTGATCGTACCCTCGTGCCCCCGCGGGCGCCGGCGCGCCCGCGGGCCGTTCGCGTCGCGCATCTCCGCCGTGGTGCTCGCGGCCGCGTGCGTCGCGCTGGCCGGATGCGGCGCGACGCCACAGGGAACAGCGTCGCCGCTCGTGGAGGTCGGGCAGGGGTCCTCCGCCGGGGGCGGATCGCCGTCCCAGGTCTGGGCCCCGGGATCGTCCGTGCTCGGACCCGCGACCAGCGACCCGAGCCTCGCGCCGTCCGGAGGCGCTGGTCCGCCCGCGAACGGGTCGGCCGGCGGCAGTTCGTCGCCGTCCTCGGGGGGCGCGTCCGCGCCAGATTCATCCGCCGCGGCGGCGCCGTCGTCAGGCCCGGAAGGGTCGAGCGCGCGTCCGGCCGCCGGTACCGCCTCGACCCCGTGGTTCACGCACGCGTACGTGATCATGCTCGAGAACCGCGAGTATGGGCAGATCGTCGGCAACCGCTCCGCGCCGTACCTCAACTCGCTGATCGCGCGGTACGGGCTCGAGACCGCGTACTACGCCTCACGCCACGGCTCCCAGGCCGATTACGTCGACCTCTTCGCCGGATCGAACCTCGGCGTCGTCGACAACACGGTGCGGGACCTTTCCGCGCCGAACCTGCTCGAGCAGCTCGATCGGCGCGGGCTGTCATGGCACGTGTACGCGCAGGACTACCCCGGTGCGTGCTTCCGCGGCGCCGCGGCAACCGGCGGCGTGGACCTTGTCGGCGCCCCGGGGGAGTACGAGCGAGCGCACAACCCGGCGATCAGCTTCACGTCGATTCGGGCTGACAGGGCCGGCTGCTCGGGCCGGATCACCTCCCTGGCGGGGTTCGACCCGGCCGCGGCGAACTTCGAGTTCATCGTCCCGAACCTGCAGAACGACATGGACGTCGGGTCCGTCGCGGCAGGGGATGCGTTCCTGCGTGCGTTCGTGCCGCGCATCGTCGGCTCTCCGGCGTTCACGAAGGGCATGCTGTTCATCACCTGGGACGAGGGCACGACCAACGCGAGCGCGAGGGGCGGCGGGGGAGGGGGACACGTCCCGCTCATCGTCGTCGGTCCGCACGTCCCCGCCGGACTGCGTTCGGCCCGACCGGCGACCGAGCTCGACCTGCTCCGGACGCTCGAGGACAACTGGGGCCTGGGATGCCTCGCCAACGCGTGCCGCGCAAGCGCCCTGACCGCGTTCCTGCGGCGGTAGCCGCCCGAACCGAAGAGGGATCCCTCTCGGGCCCGCTCTCTCACGGGGTCCTGTCGTGGTCTCCGTTCGCTCCGGCTGTCGATGCTCCGCCGCGTCAGCCTCGTCGCCCCCGGGTCGGCTGGCGCCTGCTGCCGGCTTCGGCCTTCTGGCCGTCCGAGCCGTGCCGCCCGCGCGCCGTCCCGTGGCCGCTTTCGTGGCCCGTCTCGGCCTTTCCGGGGTCGGAGCCCCCGGACGCCTCGGCGTCCTGCCCGCTGGTGTCACGGCCGCGGTTCCGGTGACTGCTCGCGGACCGCTGCTCCCGATCTCCCGAGCGTCCGTCGTGCGTCCGATGCTCGTGCTGCGCGCGGGCCGCGGTCCGCGGCTCGGTGATGATCCGCAGGTCGCCCTCGAGCCCCGTCACCTCGACCGCGATCGCGCCGCTCGTCCGCTCGAACCGGAGGTCGCAGCGCGCATCGCCGACGCGGAGCCCGCGCAGCTCGAGCCAGTCCACCATCGGGATCAGCATCGGCCGGCGGATCTGCAGCTCGTGCTCGAACGCGTTCGGCTCGAGGCCGAGCAGCGTCGTCAGGAGATACGGGACGCTGCCAGCGGCCCACGCCTGCGGATGGCACGCGACGGGGTAGTGGACGGGTACCGAGAACCGCGACCGGTCGTATCCGGCGAAGACCTCGGGCAGGCGGTACTCCGGGAACGACGACGCGGCGTCGATGATCCCGCTCGCGATGCTGTGCGCGGCGTCATCGCAGCCGTACCGGCGAAGCCCCGCCGCGATGATCGCGTTGTCGTGCGGCCAGACCGTCCCGAGGTGATAGCCGATGGGGTTGGAGCGCTTCTCCGCCGACGACAGCGTGCGGACGCCCCACCCGGTGAACATCTCGTCGCTCATCAGCGCATCGCGCACGTGCCCCGCTCGCTCGGGCGACACGATCCCGGTCCACAGCGCCTGGCCCGGGTTCGATGAAACGACCGCGACCTGCCGGTCGCCCTTCTCGAGGGCCATCGCGTACATGCGGTCCTTGTCCATCCAGAACCGCTGTTCGAAGCGCTCCTGGAGGCGGTCGGCCTGGTCCCGCAGCTTCTTCGCGCGGTCCCCGTTGCCGATCCGGTCGTACAGGTCCGCCAGCTCGCGCTTGGCCGCGTAGACGTACCCCTGCACTTCGACGAGCGCGATCGGCGGCGTGGCGAGCGAGCCGTCGGCGTTAACCATGGCGTCGCCGGAATCCTTCCAGCCCTGGTTCACCAGGCCCTTGCCCGTCGAGCTCTCGTAGTCGGTGAAGCCATCGTCGTTCGTGTCGCCGTACTCGTCGATCCACTCCAGCGCCGCGTCGACGTGGCCCCGGAGCTCCTTGAAGAGCTCGAGGCTGCCCGTCCACTGCGCGTGGCGCGCCATCAGGAGGCAGAACAGCGGCGTCGAGTCGACGCTCCCGTAGAAGGGGTGGTGGGGGACCGCGCCGATCCGCGCCAGCTCCCCGACCCGGAGCTCGTGGAGGATCTTGCCCGGCTGCTCGTCGCGGTAATCGTCGACGTGGTCACCCTGCCAGGCCGCGAGGACGCGCAGCGTCTGCTCGGCGACGGCAGGGTCGTACGCGAGCGATTCGATCGACGTGATGACGGAGTCGCGACCGAACAGCGCGACGAACCAGGGGACCCCGGCCGCGAAGTACTCGGCGCCGGCGTTGTCGCTGCGGAGCATCTGGAGGTCCTTGAACGACCGGTCCATGATCCCGTCCAGCAGCCGGCTGTTCGAGCGAACCTCCGTGAACGTGTCCGCCGCGGAGTTCCTGCCACCATGGGAGTTTCTGCCACCGTGCCGTCCATGCGCCCCCATGCGCTGGCCACGCTCCACGATCTTCTCGTCCGACATCCCGGCTTCTGCGCCGCCGGAGCCACCATTCGCGCCGCCCACCGCCTTGACGGATGCGACGAGGGACACCTTGAGCTGCTGCTTCTGCTGCGCCCCGAGGCGGACGTGCCACTCGACGCTCGTCCCCTCCTTCGAGAGTGGGGCCGGATCGAACCGCACGGTGAGCTTCCGGATCCGCTGATCCGCACCGTCGTACTGGAACACGAGCTCGTCGTTGTGCCAGGCGGGATCGTGCAGCTTGCCCGGGTGATCCTTCAGCAGGCCGCGGATGTCGAAGATGTCCTCGAACTGCGCGTCGAAGCGGAGCCTGAGCGGAAACTCGGCGTCGCTCATGCCGAAGTTCGACAGCGTGATCGTGTCGGTCAGCGTGAGTGAATCGGCGTCGAGCTCGCGGTGCCACGTCGTCCCGATCCGCTCCTTGGGCACCTTCTCCTGCTGCTTGTTCTGCTCGCTGGTCTCGAGCTCAGGGTTCGTGAGCTCGATCGACATCGCGTTGCCCTGACCCGCCGACGAGGCGAGGCGGTCGCCGAAGTCGGCCGCCATCCGCAGCTCGTAGCCGCGGAGGAATCGGCAGTCGTTGTAGTAGAGCCCGTAGCCGTGACCGTCTCCGATCGGGATCTCGCCGTCGGGCTTGCACAGGAAGAAGATGTCCCGATCCTTGATGACGAGCGCGTCCGCGATGCCATGGACGGCGGACGCCGTGCCGGGCGTGAGGACCTGTTGCTTGCGATCGTGCTCTCCCTGTTCCGTATCGGGGCGATGGGACTCCCTGACCTTCGCCATCAGCGCCCCCTCCGCGCGCGTCCGTCGCGCCCCCTCGACCGAACCGTGCATCGTCTGCCTCCGCTCGTCGAACACGTCTCGATCCTGCGCCGCGACCCGCAACCGTTACAGCAGGGCAACTGTCGGGAGGTTGCAGGAGTGTTCCGAGGCTCGGGAACAGCCGCGTTGCCCGGAGACGGGCGCAGCGGCCCGACGGCCGCCGTGACCGGACCGGCCGCAACGGGATTCGCCGACGATCACCCGGATCGGTGATGCCAGGGGGGCTCCCGCCGCCTCCGTCACGCCCAGCGATCGAGGCGGGCGGCGACCTCCCGCACCGCGGTTTCGAATTCCGCCGGCAGATCGCCGCCGATCGTTTCCACGAGCACCCGGCGCCGTCTCGCCAGCACGGTATCGAGCAGCCCCATCCCATCCTGCGTCAGCAGGAGACGTCGGTCCCGCGCGTCAGCCCGATCCGAAACGGTCTCCCCGCGCGTGCGCCGACCCCATCTCAGGATGCCGGGGGAGGGGTCCCGTCCTGCGCGAGGAGTGCCTGCACGTCGCGGATCGCCCTCGGCGCCGCGAAGACGCTCACGCGGTCGCCTTCCGACAGCACGACGTTCCCTCGAGGCACGACGAGCGCATCGCCGTGCTGAACCGCGACGACCACGGCCTCCCGCGGCCATGGGACCGATTCGATCGCTGCCCCGGCGAGGCGCGACCCGGCGGCGATCGTCGCCTCCACGATGCGCCCCGACACCCCCGGCGCCTGGACCCGCCGGCTCGTGCCCTTCATCGCGAGCCGGTACGTGCCCATCACGTCGCGCACGCTCAGCACGCCGAGCAGCCGCCTCCTGGACTCGACCACCGGCACCCAGTTGACCTCGTTGTCGCTCATCTGCTCGAGCGCGCGATCGAGCCCGTCGCCGTCCTGGACCGTCGGATAGCCGGTGTCCACGAGCGACCCGACGACGGTCTCCGCGTCGGCCTGCGCCAGCGTCGCCGTCCGCACGATCCCGATGAGCTGTCCGCGCTCGTCGAGGACGGGTACGCCCGGCACTCGCGTGAACCGGGCGCGTTCGAGGACGTGGCCCGCGGTCTCACGCGCCGTCGCGACGCAGCGCGTGGCGCGCAGCGCCTGCCCCACCGTGATCGAGGCCATGAGCGGCATCGCGGAGCGGTACTGGTGCGCCGGGGACTCGGACCTGTCGGCGACCTGGCTCGTGTAGATCGAGGCGTCGCCGACGACGAAGGTGGCCAGACCGACCGCGACCATGGCCGGCGCCAGCATCGAGAGGTTGCCCGTCATCTCGGCGACCATGAGCATGACGGCGAGCGGCGCGTGGGCGATGCTGCCGAACAGCGCCATCATCGCGACGATCGTGAACGATGCGGGGTCCGGCGGCAGGCCGGGCGCGATCGGGAGCAGCAGCCGCCAGATGGCCGCGCCGAGCAGCCCGCCGATCACCATGCCGGGTCCGAAGACGCCGCCCGAGCCGCCGGAGCCG
>JAKAAV010000171.1 GCA_021802185.1 Chloroflexota bacterium
GTGCCGGTCCTTCTGGTGCTGCTTCGTCACGGTCGATACTCCACGCCCTTGGCCGACGGCCGGTTGGGACGCGCGGGCAGCGCCGTCCCGACCAGCGGGAGGTGGCTCGTCAGGCCGCGCTCCGCGCAGGACGCACGCAGCCCGTCGACGATCCGGAGGGGGACCTCGGGGTCGGCGAAGATCGCCGTCCCGACCTGCACGGCGGTCGCCCCCGCGGCGAGGTAGTCGAGCGCGTCGTCGAGCGACGCGATGCCGCCGATCGCGATGATCGGGATGTCGACGACCTGCGCGACCTCGAAGACGATGCGAAGCCCGACGGGTCGGATGGCCGGCCCGGAGAGGCCTCCGTACACGTTTCCGAGCAGCGGCTTCCCGGACCGCCGGTCGATGGCCATTCCCGACAGCGTGTTGATCGCGCTGATCGCGTCGGCCCCGGCGTCCTGGATCGCCCGGGCGATCGGCCGGACGTCGGTGACGTTCGGCGAGAGCTTGACGATCAGCGGCAGCTCGGTGGCCCGGCGCACGGCGGACGTGACCGCGGCGGCGGCATCGCGGTCGACGGCGAACTGCAGCCCGCCCCTGCCGACGTTCGGGCAGCTGATGTTGAGCTCGATCCCGGCGACCCCTGACACGCCTTCGAGCCGCTCGACGACCGAGACGTAGTCCTCGATCGACTCGCCCGCGACGTTCACGATGACCGGCACCTGCCACGACGCCCAGAGCGGCGCGTACCGCTCGATGACCGCCTCCACGCCCGGGTTCTGGAGGCCGATCGAGTTCAGCATCCCGCCCGGCGTCTCGGTCACGCGCGGCGGCTCGTTCCCGAGCCGCGGCTTCAGCGTCGTGCCCTTGCAGCAGATCGCCCCGAGCCGCTCGACGTCGACGACCTCGCCGTACTCGATCCCGTAGCCGAACGTGCCCGACGCGACCATGACCGGGTTCTGGAGCACGAGCGTCCCCGGTCGCCGTGGCGCGAGGTCGACGGAGAGGTCGATGGGCGCGGGCTCGAGCGGCGACACGCCCGGCGCGAGGCCGGTGCCGTGGCGCGGCCACGCGGCGGATGAGGAGCGCGCGCCCGGTGGCGAGGCGACCGACTTGGGGACGTCTGACCCGCGCGCCCCCGGTCCGGGAGGAACTGGCCGGGGGCGGGGCGGGCGCAGGCCCAGGCGCGGCGGACCGGCGTAGGGGGCAGCACCGCCGCTGCTGGTGACGACCGACCGCTTGCGCTTCATCGGGGCATCTCCCGGCTCTCGCCCGCGCGGCCCGTCACGCCGGCTCCTCCCAGGCGATCTCCTCGGCCGCGAACACGGGTCCCTCGCGGCACACGCGCAGTGGCCCGTCGACGCCCCAGACGACGCAGCCGAGGCACGCTCCCACCGCGCATCCCATGTGCTGTTCCATCGACACCTGCAGCCACGACCGCCGGCGCGCCTGCGCCGACCCGAGCGGGATCGGACGTCCGCCTCCGCGCTTCCGGCCGAGCCGGGCCACGCCCATGCGGCCCAGCCGGCCGGCGGCGAGGTGCGCGAGCGCATCCAGCATCGGGCGTGGGCCGCACGCGAACGCCTGGTCGGCCCACGCCTCGTACGCCGGCACGAGATCGGTGACCCGCCCGGTCTGGCCGAGCGTCCCGTCCTCCGTCGCGACGACGTACTCGACTTCGTCGGGCAGCAGCGACGACGGATAGACCTCCGCGGCCGACGCCGCCCCGAACAGCAGCGTCACCCGCCGGCCGGCGTCGAGCGATTCGTCGGCGAGCGCGCGAACGCCGGCGATCCCCACGCCGCCAGCGACGAGCAGCACGTGGTGCGTGCGAGGGTCGACCTCGAACGGCCGGCCGAGCGGCCCGAGCATCGGCACGAAGTCGCCCGGTCGGGCGCGACCGAGCAGCTCGGTGCCCTTGCCGGCTACGCGGAAATGAAGCGTGATCTCGCCCGTCGCGCGGTCGATCGTGTTGAGGCTGATCGGCCGGCGGAGCACCAGGCCGGAATAGTCGGGCGTCCGGATGTGGACGAACTGCCCGGCGCGCGCCCCCGCGGCCAGCCAGGGCGCGCGATAGCGATGCAGCCACTGCGCGGGAAGGATCTCCCGCGTCTCGACGAGCTCCGCGTCGAGGAGCCGCATGGGGGCCGGAGCTTCCTCCTCAGCCTCGCTCGGGCTCGGCGCCGCCGTCGCCCTCGCCCTCGCCGTCGCCGTCGCCCTCGCCCTCGCCCTCGCCGTCCCCGTCGTCGTCGTCCTCGTCCTCTTCAGGCCCGGCAACACCGGGGAACGCGTCCGCCAGGGCATCGGCCACGTCGCCGAACACGTCGGTCGGGTCGTAGAACTCGACCAGCTCGCCCGCTCCGTCGAGCCGCCGCCAGCGATCCTCCTCGTCCTCGGGCACGACCTCCGCCACGAGGCGCCCTTCGCGGGTCAGCGTCACCCGCTCGTCCTCGTCGTCGATGACGATGAGGTCGCCGACACGACCCGCGAGCGGCCGCGCCGCCGCCTCGAACTGCTCGATGAGACGCGCCTCCGAATCCTGGCTGCGCTCCTGGAAGCTCAGCGCGAGGTCGTACAGCCTGGCCGCGGCCTCGTCGGTGTTCGCCGGAGGCTCCTCGTTCGCCGCAGCCCACGCGTCGGCCGCAGCGGCGTACGTGCCCTCGTCGGCCGCGACCGCGTAGCCCTCCTCGGCGACGGTCTCGCCGGGCGCCACGCCCGCCGCGCCCATCAGGTCCTCGGCGCCCGTCGGCTCCTCGCCCATGCCCGCCGCCGCGCGCGCCGCCTCGGCGAACGCGGCGAGCACGTCGGCCGGGTTGTAGAGCTCGACCAGCTCGGACGGCGAGTCGATGACCTCGGTCTCGGAGACCCACTCGCCCCTGTCGTCCTGGAACCGCGTCCGCGACCGGAACGTCCCGTCGGGTGCCACCGCCAGGTAGTCGGGATCGTCATCGATCAGCACGAGTCCCCCGACGTCCTCGATCCGCGAAGCGTTGGCGTCGAGGAACCGGCGCAGCCGGTCGGTGGCGGTGACGAGAAAGTCGCGGCGTTCGAGGGCGGCGTCGGCGGCGATCTCGCCGAGCGCCTGGTTCCGGCTCAGGTCCATCGTGCGCTCCTTACGGGTGGTACTCGAGGTCAGGGCCCATGCGCTCGCGGAGCAGCATGGAGTGATGACGCTGGAACATCCACTCGCCGGCGCGGTGGCCGATCTTGCGGGTGGCCTCATCCGCCTCGAGCTTGTCGAGCGCGGCGTAGTCGGGGAGCTGGAACAGGATCAGGTTGTCGAAGTCCCAGCCGTGGGCGATGTTGTACCAGCCCAGGAAGCGGATGTTGAACTTCTCCTCGTAGTCGCGCACCTGTCGCGGGAACATGGTGCGCATGAAGAACTTGAAGAAGGCGTCGCGCCCGCGACGAACAGAGAAGAACGTGGCGAGGACGGGCACGCAATCCCTCCGGGCGAGGCGCGGTCGGTCGACGCGTGCATTGTCGCATGCCCGGATGCCAGGCACCGCCTCGCGCCCGAAACGCCACCGCGCGCGCGGCCCGCCGTCACCGAGTCGCCACCCGGCCGCGACTGACCGGGCCCCGGCCGCCGCGTAGGGTCGGCGCACGCCGATGTCCGGGAGCACGCCGATGTCCCAGTCGTCCCTCTACGACCCCTCGTTCGAGCACGACGCCTGCGGGTTCGGCTTCGTCTGCGACGTCCACGGCCGGGCGTCGCACGCGATCGTCGCCGACGCGCTGTCGGTCCTCGTCCACCTCGAGCACCGCGGCGCGACCGGGTCCGAGCGCGACACCGGCGACGGCGCCGGACTGACCGTCCAGCTGCCTCGGAAGTTCCTCGCCAGGGCCGCCGGAGCTGCAGGGATCACGCTGCCGCCCGCGGACGGCTGGGCCGTCGCGATGCTGTTCCTGCCGAGGGACCCGGCGAGCGAGGCCGCCTGCGTCGAGCTCGCGGAGCGGACTCTCGACTCCGAGGGGCTGGAGCTGCTCGGGTGGCGCGACGTGCCGGTGTCTGACGACGCGGGCCTGGGCGAGACCGCGCGGTCGAGCCAGCCGGTGATCCGGCAGCTGTTCGTCGGACGTCCGCCGGAGGCCGAGGATGGGGCCGCGTTCGAGCGCCGCCTGTACGTCGCGCGCCGGCTGCTCGAGAAGGCCGTCGACCGATCGGCGCTGCCAGGGCGGGCCGAGTTCTACGTCGCATCGTTCAGCGCCCGCACGATCGTGTACAAGGGCATGCTCAACGCGTCCCAGCTGGCGCGCTTCTACCCGGACCTCGCCGAGCCCGATTTCGACAGCGCCATCGCGATGGTGCACTCGCGCTTCTCGACGAACACCTTCCCGTCGTGGAGCCGCGCCCACCCCTACCGCTACATCTCGCACAACGGCGAGATCAACACGCTGCGCGGCAACGTCAGCTGGATGCGGGCGCGCGAGTCGTCGTTCCGGTCGTCGCTGTTCGGGCAGGACCTGCGGAAGGTCCTCCCCGCGATCGACGCCGACGGATCCGACTCTGCGATGCTCGACAACGTCCTCGAGCTGCTGCATCTCGCGGGCCGCTCCCTCCCGCACGCGCTGATGATGCTGATCCCCGAGCCGTGGAGCCGCCACGAGTCGATGCCCGAGGAGCGGCGGGCGTTCTACGAGTACCACGCGTGCCTGCTCGAGCCGTGGGACGGGCCGGCATCGATCGCGTTCACGGACGGCACGATCGTCGGGGCGACGCTCGACCGAAACGGGCTCCGGCCGGCGCGATACTGGGTCACCTCCGACGGCCGCGTCGTGATGGCGTCCGAGTCGGGCGTCCTGGACGTGCCGCCGGAGCGCATCGTCGAGAAGGGCCGCCTCGCGCCGGGCCGGATGTTCGTCGTCGACACGGCCGCCGGGCGCATCGTCCCCGACGACGAGCTCAAGCGGGCGGTCGCGACGGAGCGGCCCTACGGAGACTGGTGCCGCGACGGCCTCATCCGCCTGCGCGAACTGCCGGACCCGCCCACCGTCTTCGGGCCGGACCACGAGACGGTGCTGCGCCGCCAGGAGGCGTTCGGGTACACGGCCGAGGACGTCCGGATGCTCGTGAACCCGATGGCCGCGGATGGCGCGGAGCCGATCGGGTCGATGGGCACGGACACGCCGCTCGCCGTGCTGTCCGAGCGGCCCCAGCTGCTCTACGCGTACTTCAAGCAGCTCTTCGCGCAGGTCACGAACCCGCCCGTCGACGCGATCCGCGAGGAGATCGTCATGGCGGTGGAGACGTCGATCGGGCCGGAGGACAACCTGCTCGAGCCGGGGCCCATCGCGGCGCACCAGCTGTCGCTGCCGACGCCGGTCCTCCGGAACGACGAGCTCGAGCGCATCCGGCACCTCGACGGTGGCGAGGCCTCGCATGGCTTCCGGGCGATCACGCTGCCGATGCTGTTCCCCGTCTCGGAGGGCGGCGCGGGCCTGCGGCGGGCGCTCGAGGCGCTGCAGGATCGCGCGGCCGAGGCGATCGCGGAGGGGCACGACCTCATCGTGCTGTCGGACCGCGGGCTCGGGCAGCGCGAGGCGCCCATCCCGGCACTGCTCGGTGTCGCCGCTGTGCACCACCACCTGCTCCGGACCGGCACCCGGACTCGCGTGGGCCTGGTCGTCGAGTCGGGCGAGCCGCGCGAGGTGCACCACTTCGCGCTGCTGATCGGGTACGGCGCGAGCGCCGTCAATCCGTACCTCGCCTTCGACACGA
>JAKAAV010000172.1:0-423 GCA_021802185.1 Chloroflexota bacterium
GGATCACCCCGATCCACCGCAGCGACGGCTCCGGCACCACCATGAACTTCACGAGCTTCCTGGCCGACACCGACGCGAACTGGAAGAGCCAGGTCGGCGCGGGCCTGTCGGTGAACTGGCCGGTCGGCCCGGGCGGCAAGGGCAGCGCGGGCGTGACCGCGCTCGTCAAGCAGACCCCCGGCGCGATCGGTTACGTCGAGCTCTCGTACGCACTGCAGAACAACCTGCCGGTCGGTTCCGTCAAGAATGCCGCGGGCAATTTCATCAAGCCCACGCTCGCCTCGACGACCGACGCGGTTGCCGCGGCCGTCTCGAACGCGCCCGCCGACCTGCGCTTCCTGGTGGTGAACCCGCCGGCCTCGCACCCGAACGCCTATCCGATCGGCGCGAGCACCTGGGTGCTCCTCTACAAGGACTACCCTG
>JAKAAV010000172.1:433-5684 GCA_021802185.1 Chloroflexota bacterium
AAGGCGACCGAGGTCAAGGCGATGATCGACTTCCTGTGGTGGGCGATCCATGACGGTCAGAACTACGCGGCGCAGGTGGACTACTCGGCGATGGCGCCCGCGCTCGTGACGAAGGCCGAGGCCGCCCTCAAGAGCGTCACGGTCGGCGGGAAGCCCGTCCTCCCGTGACCGTCCAGGTCGGCGCCGTCCGGGCCGAGCTCGGCCGGCGCCGCCCCCGCTTCGGCGAGCCCGTGTTCCGCGGGCTCGTCGCGCTTGCCTCCCTGACGGTCCTCGCGATCATCGCGGGCCTCATCATCGTCATCGCGAGCACGGCCTCCACGGGCATCGCGCACAACGGGCTCGGGTTCCTGTGGGGCACGACGTGGGATCCCGTCCGGAACGTCTTCGGGGCGCTGCCGTTCATCTACGGCACGCTGCTCACCGCGGTCACGGCGCTGATCCTGGCGATGCTGATCGGGGTCGGCGTCGCGCTGTTCCTCGTCGAGCTGTCCCCGCGGTGGCTCGCCGGGCCGCTCGGCTTCATGATCGAGATGCTCGCCGCGATCCCCAGCGTCGTGTACGGCCTCTGGGGCATCTTCGTGCTCGCGCCCTGGCTGCGCGACTACGTCGAGGTGCCGCTCCACTCGACGCTCGGCTGGCTTCCGTTCTTCAGCGGCTACCCGATCGGGATCGGCAACCTCGCCGCCGTCGTCGTGCTCACGATCATGGTGCTGCCGACCGTGGCGGCGGTCTCCCGAGACGTCATCTCGGCCGTGCCCGGCTCGCAGCGCGAAGCCGCGCTCGCGCTCGGCGCGACGCGCTGGGAGACGATCCGCATGGGCGTGCTGCCGTACGCCCGCAGCGGGATCCTCGGCGCCGGCATCCTCGGGCTGGCACGGGGCGTCGGCGAGACGATGGCCGTCACGATGGTGATCGGCAACTCGCCCACGATCTCGCTGTCGTTCCTGGCCCAGGGCTACACGATGGCGAGCGTCATCGCCAACGAGTTCACGGAGGCGACGACGAACGTCTACCGGAGCTCGCTCATCGAGATCGGCCTGCTGCTGCTCATCGTCACGCTGATCGTCAACGCGGCCGCGCGCCTGCTCGTGTGGCGCGTGTCCTACACATCCACGTCCCGGAGCCTCGCGGCGTGAGCGGGGCTGCGACGACACCCGCCGGCCTCCGGCGCCTCTCCGTCCCCGGCCGGGACATGCGGCGCCGGCGCACGACGGACAGGATCATGCTCGCGCTGCTCGGGGCCGCGGCGGTCCTCGCGGCCGTGCCGCTCGTGCTCGTGCTGCTGTTCGTGCTGATCCAGGGATTGCCCGCGCTCAACGTCGCGCTGATCACGCAATCGCCCGTGCCGGCCGGCTCGCCCGGCGGCGGGGTGGCGCCGGCCGTCGTGGGCACGCTGCTGATGGTCACCGTCGGCACCGTCATCGGCACGCCGATCGCCGTGCTCGCGGGCATCTACATCCGCGAGTACGCGGGCGGCCGAGGGGCGACGCTCATCCGGTTCCTCGTCGACGTGCTCGCCGGCGTGCCGACGATCGCGATCGGGCTGTTCGCCTACGGCCTCGTGGTCGTCCCGATGGGGTCGTTCAGCGGGCTCGCGGGCGGCATTGCGCTCGCGATGATCATCATCCCGATCGTCGCCCGGATCACCGATGAGATGCTCGGCCTGGTGCCGGGCTCGGTCCGCGAGGCCGCCTACGCGCTCGGGATCCCGCCGTGGAAGACCATCGTCAGGGTCGTGCTGCCAGCGGCCAGCACCGGGATCATCACCGGGATCCTGCTCGGCGTCGCGCGGATCGCGGGCGAGACGGCGCCGCTCATCTTCACGGCGCTCGGCAACGACCGCATCACGACGTCCCTCGGCGAGCCCATGGACGCGCTGCCGCTCAGGATCTGGGTCTACGCGAGCGGACCGTACGACTCGTGGCATGCGCAGGCGTGGGCGGCGTCGCTCGTGCTCGTCTTCCTCGTGCTCGCGTTCGCGATCCTGACGCGCCTCGTGCTGCGCCGCCGGCTGGGCTCGCGCGGCTGACGGACGCGCCGATGACGGACGAACCTGCCGACCTTGCACGGGTGGAACGTAGACTGATGCCTCTGATGACCGAACCGAACGTCAACCGACTGGGGATCTCCGATGGCGCCACGGCCAGGGATCCCGGGCCCGCGCTCGCTCCGCACCCGCGCAGCGATGCGCACCTGCCCGACGCGGCCGACGCCGGGATGGGTGTTGCCGCGTCCACGGGCGGTCCCGATGGATCGGACGGCGCGCTTGCATCCGCGAGGACGGGGCCTTCGTCGCCGTCGCGCTCGTCGGCGCCGTCCTCGTCGGCGCCGACCACGTCGGCAACCGCACCCCCGTCCCAGCCAGCGGTGCCGTCGTCCCCGCCGACGGCACCCCCGTCGTCGACGCCGGCTCCGACGCGACACGACTCTCCGGCGGCTGTCCCGAACGCGCGAGCCGTCGAGGTGGCCGACCGTCCGGGCGTTGCCGTCGAGAACCGCGGCGTCGGCGTCCAGATCGAGCATCTCGACGCGTATTACGGGAACCGCAGGGTCCTCCACGACATCACGCTGAACGTCGCGCCGAATACCGTGACGGCGATCATCGGGCCGTCCGGATGCGGCAAGTCGACCCTGATCCGATGTCTGAACCGCATGCACGAGGTGACACCGGGGGCACGCTCGACCGGCAAGGTCATGCTCGACGGCGATGACATCTACGCCGCGGGCGTGGATCCCGTGGTGATCCGGCAGCGCATCGGCATGGTGTTCCAGCGCCCGAACCCGTTCCCGACCATGTCGATCTACGACAACGTCGTCGCCGGGCTCAAGCTCGCCGGCATCCGCGACCGCAGCCTGCTCGACGAGGTCGCCGAGCGGAGTCTCCGTCGCGCCGCGCTGTGGGACGAGGTCCGCGACAAGCTCGGGGCGCCGGGAGGTGCGCTGTCCGGCGGACAACAGCAGCGGCTGTGCATCGCGCGGGCGATCGCGGTCGAGCCGGAGGTCGTCCTCATGGACGAGCCGGCCTCGGCGCTCGATCCCATGTCGACGCTCAAGATCGAGGAGCTCATCGACGCGCTGCGGACCAGCTACACGATCGTGATCGTGACCCACAACATGCAGCAGGCGGCGCGCGTGAGCGACCAGACGGCGTTTCTGACCGTGGGCGAGGAGGGCTCGGGTTTCCTCGTGGAAGAAGGACCGACGCCGCTGATCTTCACGAACCCACGACGCCAGTTGACCGAGGTTGACATCTCGGGCCGGTTCGGTTGAGCGGGGAGGGACGAGCGTGACCGAGCAGATTCACACGCAGCCCGTCCTGCACGGGCATCGCGAGGCATACGACCGCGCGCTTCGCGAGATCCAGGCCGAGATCGTCCAGATGGGGGACCTCGTCGAGGAGGCCGTCCGGCGGGCGACGGAGGCCATGCACGCGCACGACCCCGCGCTCGCGGAGCAGGTCATCCACGACGACCGCGGCATCAACGAGATCCAGGCAAGGACGTCGGAGCTCATCACGACCGTGATCGCGACACAGCAGCCCGTCGCGCGCGATCTCCGCTACCTGCTCGCGCTCGACCGCGTGGCCCACGAGCTCGAGCGGATGGGCGACCACGCGGCGAGCGTCGCGAAACAGGTCCGGAAGCTGGCCCAGCAGGCGCCGCTCCGGCGGTACGTGTTCCTGCCGCGGATGGGCGAGCTGGTCGCCGGGATGGTGCACGACGTGATCTCGGCGCTCGTCGAGGTCGACGAGGCGCGGGCGCGCGGCGTGGCGAGCCGCGACGACGAGGTCGACCGGCTGTACCACGCGAGCTTCGACGTGGTGCTCGACCTGATGCGCGCCGATCCGGAGAACGTGGACCGCGGCACGCGGATCCTGTTCGCCGCGCACTACCTGGAGCGGATCGGGGATCGCGTGACGAACATCGCCGAGGACGTCCTGTTCCTGGCCGGCGGCGTCGTCGAGGACCTCAACGATTAGGCGGTTGCGGCCGCGCCGGGAGACTCGCGCGTGAAGACGGCGGAGGTCACCGTACGGACCGGATCGCAGCGCGGGCTGTTCGACCTGACCGGCGAATGCGAGCGGTTCGTGCATGGGGCGGGCGACGGACTCCTGCACGTGTTCGTTCCGCACGCCACGGCCGGACTCGTGATCATGGAGCTCGGGGCGGGCTCCGAGCAGGATCTCCTCGACACGGTCGACCGCCTGCTGCCTCGCGACGACCGCTGGCTCCACCGGCACGGCTCGCGCGGACACGGCGCCGACCACGTGGTGCCGCTGCTCGCGCCTCCCTGGGCGATGGTGCCGGTCGTCGGCGGGCGCCTGGCGCTCGGGACGTGGCAGTCGATCGCGCTGCTCGACACGAACGTCGATAACGCGACGAGGACGGTCCGGCTGACGTTCCTCGAGGGCTGACGGCGCGCCCGGGTCACGGCGGCTGGCGTGCGCGGCCGCGTTCGCGCTGGAGCGCGTCCTGCCTCGATCGGCCCACGGGGCCTCGGTGCCCGTCGGCGCCAGAGCCGCCTGTGGCCGGCCGCCGATCAGTCCTGGCCGGAGGCGGCGGGTTCGTCGGCGACGGAGGCCGCTCCGTCGTTCGGAGCCGAAGGAACCGCCGGCCCCTGTGCGCCCACGGTCTCGGGCGGGGGTGACGGGCGCAGCGCCGCGAGACGCTGTTCCAGGAGGGTCCGACGCTCACGTGCCTGCTCGAGGCGCTTCACCCGGCGTTCCTCGTCCCGGCGCGCTGCGCGCACGCGGCGCTCGAGCCTCGCGATCCGACGCCGCATCCTCTTGGCGACGCGTACCTTCGGTTCGGGCGCGCTCTCGTGTGCCATCTCGTCTCGCTCCTCCCTGCCGACACTGCTCCGCCCTTCGGCACGCCGGTCGGCGCCGGGCGATTCTACGTGCCTCCGCATTGCAGTCACGAGAGGGCGGATCACGAGGATGGCACGAGACGGATGTCGCACGAGCGGGCTGGTCAGCCCTCGGATCCGGATCCCGGCTCGCCCGACCCGGCCACCTGCGTGTCGTCCTCGGCAAGCAGCCGGTACAGGCGCCGCCGCGCATCCACGAGGATCTCGCGCGCCTGGGACACCGCAGCCTGACCTCCGACCCGCCCGACCTGCATCGCCGCGGCAACGACCTCGAAGCTCAGGTCGCGCAGCTCGAACGCCTCGTCCTCGCCGGCCTCGGCCTCCCATGGCCGGGTCGCGGGCCCGCGCCGATCCAGCTCCGCGCGCCCGGCGTCGGTCAGCG
>JAKAAV010000173.1 GCA_021802185.1 Chloroflexota bacterium
GCTGGTCGAAGCCCTCGGAATCGCCCGCGAGATCGGCGCGCGTCCACTGGCCCGGGAGGTCCAGCAGATGGCCGTCCGTGCACGGATCCAGCTCCCCGACGCGCTGCTCGTTCCAGGCGAGGCGGCGGCCGTGCCGGTGGCCGTGCACGTGCCCGGGGATGGTGCGCGGAGTGCGGACGCCTTCGCGTCCCGGCTGTCGGCCGCTCCGCCGGCACCCCAGGACCCCTTCAACCTGAGCCCGAGGGAGCGCGAGGTCCTCGCGGTGCTGACGGAGGGGCGGTCGAACCGCGAGATCGCGCAGCGACTGTTCATCAGCGAGCGAACCGTCGCGGTCCACGTCGGCAACATCCTCGCCAAGCTGGCGGTGGCCGGCCGCGTCGAGGCCGCGACCGTGGCCCTCCGGCTCGGGCTCGTGCCCGTCCCCGTGGCGGCCGGCGAGTCCGGGCCGCCGCCGGCGCCTCCGGCCGCGGGCAGCGCGAACCAGCGACGGACAGCGGCGCCACCGCCGCTGCCGATCCGGACCCAGACGGGGTGGAGACGATGACCGAGAGCATCAGCTACCGCGACGCGTACGCCAGGTCGTGTGAGGCGCTCGTGGAGCACGTCGAGCTGTCCGACGGGAACCTGCAAGTGACGCTCGACCGGACCGTGTTCTATCCCGGCGGAGGCGGGCAGCCCGCAGACTCCGGAACGCTGCTCGCACTTGACCCCGTCTTCGGCGGTCAGCGCTGGCAGGTCGGAACGGCGCGGAAGGCGGGCGACGCGATCGTCCACGTCCTCGAGGGCGTGGCACCGGACGATGGCCCCGAGCCCGGCATGCGGGTTCGTGTCGACATCGACTGGGAGCGCCGGCACCGGCTGATGCGGACGCACACCGCGCTCCACGCGCTGTGTGGCGTCGTGTGGCGCGACTACGGGGCGCAGGTCACCGGCGGGAACATGGAGCCCGGATCCGGGCGGATGGATTTCGAGTTCGAGCGGATGTCGGGAGACCTCGTGGGCGAGATCGAGGCGAAGGTCAACGCCGAGCTCGTGGCCGGCCGCGAGGTACGCGTCCGCGTGCTGCCTCGCGACGAGGCGTTCGCGATCCCCGACCTCATCCGCACGAAGGCCAACCTCCTGCCGCCCGGGATCGAGGAGATCCGGACGATCGAGATCGTCGGGCTCGACCTCCAGGCCGACGGCGGCACGCACGTGACCAACACGCGAGAGGTCGGCCGGATCCGGGTCACGGGCTACGAGTCGAAGGGCCGCATCAACAAGCGGATTCGCGTTGCGCTCGTAGACGAATGATCGTCAGCCCCGAACATTCACCTAATGGGTTGCTTCAACTCGACTCATCGGGGGCGCCTGTTCTGTGTCAGTGCCTGCCGTTGCCGTTCCCGACCACCTTCTGCGCCGTCCCGAGGTCGCAATCGGCGAGCAGCCGATCCTCGTCGTCGTAGAACCTCAGGCGCGAGGCCTCGACGTACTCGGCTGACAGCTCGAACCCGAGCCACGCGCGATCGAGGCGCTCCGCCGCCCAGCCCGTCGTCATCGAGCCGCCGAAGATGTCCAGCACCACATCACCGGGATCCGTCAGGAAGCGGATGAACCACTCGGGCAGTTGGACGGGGAACCTCGCCGGGTGAACCTTCAACCCGCGCTCGGTGAGCATGGCGATGTAGCGTCCGTTCGAGTCGTTGTTGCCCATCGTCAGGACGTTGCCGGGGATCGCGCCGCCGAGGTCCTTCTGCCAGGTCGCCTTCGCGAGGTGGCCGCTCGGGCGCTTCTTCGCCCGGAACCCGCGATCGATCAGGCGCACCATGTCGTCCGAGTACGGGACCAGCACGTTGAGGTTGGACGCCTTCGGGCGCTCCGTCTTCGAGAGCCACCAGCACGGCTCAACCGAGTCCTTCACGCGGATGCGCTGGACGTTCACCCATTCCGCCGGCGTCGGCATCTTCGCCGGGTTGTGCCAGTAGATCTCCTGCGCCAGGAAGAACCCGACCGTCTCCACCAGTTCGAGCAGCAAGCGGAAGTGGTACAGCGAGCGGGTCGGGTGCCCCTTCTGCCAAGCGCCGCCGACGTTGACGACGAACGAGCCATCCGGCCGAAGGACGCGCTGGACTTCGCGTGCGAACGGCAGGAACCACTCCACGTACTTGGCCTGAGGCTCGTTGCCGTACTCCTTCTTGAACTCCAAGGCGTACGGGGGCGACGTGACGACGAGGTTGACCGATCCATCGGGCATCGCGCGCAGCAGCTCGATGGCGTCGCCGAGATAGGCAGCGCCGCGGCGGGTCGTGTACGCCGGCGCGACGCTGGGCAGCAGCGACGTTGCCAGCGCCGAGAGCTGGCGAGGTTCGGTCAGGCGGTCGTCAGGCGATGCCACGGACTTCCGCCAGCGTGCGATACCACGGGTGCGTGATCGCCGGGTCAATGGGCTGCATCGTCGCGAGGTAGTCGGGGTTGGTCGCCAGCCGCAGCAGGTCCGTGCTCCTCGCGAACACATAGTCCCCGGGTCCGGGATCAACCTGCCGCCTGTCCTCCGCCATGCAGGGAAGGATATTTACGGGAGTGCCTGTCGGAGATTAGAACGCACGTTCTGATTGTACCTGCTCGTGCCGCAGACAGCAGGGCGAGACGGGAAACGACCGCCTGAGCACGAGCGCCCCGCGCCTGCCCGCTCCGGCCGGGAGGCCAGTCATGCGGGGACGCCGGCTACGCCGGGACGCCGGCTATGCCGGGACGCGCTGCGGCACTCCGGCCGCGGCGGCCTTCACTTCCTCCTCGATCTGCGTGACGCTCCGCAGGATGCCGACGCGCAGCCCGTCGAGGTCGGCCGACACCTTCGTCGTCGCAGTCGTGATCGACGTAAGGTTCGACTTCATGCCCTGGATGGCCGACAGCTGGGTGCGAATGCCGTCGAGCGCACGGTCCACGGCGGCGACGTCCACCTCGACGGGCCGGTCGCGGAGGGCATCGAGCGCGAAGATCCGCGCGAGGCGCACGGCGCATTCGAGCGGCAGCCGATCGGGTGCCGCCGGGTCCACGACGCACCAGACGTCGCGGTTGACGATCGCGAGCGGATCGACGTTGGCAGGCGCGTGCTGTGGCGAGAACACGATGACCGCGGCCTGAGCCGACCGGTTGTGGCGCGCGGCGGCCAGCTCCTCGGTCACCTGGCGCGTGCTCATCGGGCGGTCCTTCGACTCGATCACGACCCGCAGGTCGGCGCCGCGCGTCCGCGACGGGTCGACCGTGAGCACGAAATCGCCCTTCTTGCCCTTGATCGTCTCGCCGGGCAGCGTTCCCGTCCGTTCGAGCCCGTCCCCCAGCCCGCGGCTGATGTCCCCGAGCAGGTCTTCGAGGACGTCCTCGAAGTCGATGCCCTTGGCGGCCGACTTCGCCCGCTCCGATGCGCGCGTCTCGGACACCTTCTCGAGCGCCTGGATCCGGCCCGCGAGATCCTCGAACCCCTTCGAGACCTCGCTCCGGAACTGGTAGAGCGGCGAGCCGAGGCGCGTCGGGTCCAGCAGCTGTGCCAGCCGGCTCCCGTCGCCGTCGAAGTAGCGACCCATGAGGTCGTTGAGGCGCCCGATCGCGGAGTCACGCCGTCCCTCGTCGAACAGGTCGGCGACGAGCCGCCGCAGCGCCCCCTGGTCGCCGAGGAACCGCTCGAGCGTCCGGGGCAGCTTCCCGCCGTCCTCCGCAAACGACTCGCGCAGTGCCTGGGCGAGCGCCTCGCCGGCCTTCGCGTTGCGGTCATCGATCTGCTGGACGAGCCGCGCGAACTCCTTCTCGATGACGTCGACGTTGACGGTCAGCCCGGCATCGCGCACCGCGAGCAGGCCGATGCGCAGCGCGCGCTCGACGAGCTCCGGCCGGTCGGCCTCCGCGCGCTCGGCGACGAACCGGACGAGGTCCGGGTCCGTCAGCTCGAGGTGGTCGACGACGAGGCGATCGGCGGCGACGGTCACGGCGGTTTCCATGCCCGGATCATGCGCCGGGCGCGTGCCAGCTTGCGTGTCACTCGCGCAGAATCGAAGAGCCCGGCCATCACTGGCCGGGCCCTGCTGTTGCGGCTGCGCCGAGGCCGATCCACACGGACCGGTCGTTCGACGATCAGCCGCGGCGGCTTGCGAAGCAGTCGTTGCAGTAGACGGGCTTGCCGGAGGTGGGCCGGAACGGCACCTTCGCCTCGCGGCCGCAGCTCGAGCAGGTCGCGGTGAACATCTCCCGTGGAGCGCGCGAGCCGCCACCGGAGGAGTATCCGCCGCCCGAGTATCCGCCGCCGGAGTAGCTGCTCCCGCCACCGTACGACCCGATCGACCCGCCGGAGTAGCCTCCGCCGCCGTTGCCGTACGACGATCCCCCGCCGCTGTACGACGAGGAACCGCGCGCTGCCTTGCGACTCGCTCGGCACGACGGGCAGCGGCGCGGATCGCTGAACTGGCGATCCGAGTAGAACTGCTGCTCGCTGGCCGAGAACGCGAACTCCTGGCCGCAGTCGGCGCAGGTCAGCGTCTTGTCCTGGTACAAAGAAAACACTCCTTCTCGTCCGGCCCCCGCGACCGTCTCGCGAGAACCGAGAGAGGAGTGTCGTGTTGCCGAACGGGACAAATCTGATGTCCGCCTCGCGGACGTTACCTCAATCATACCAGTCACCGTGGGACCGTCCAGCCCCTCGTGAGGGTAGGCCGCAGCCCTTCTCACCCCAGACGGCCTTGCGCCGGCGTCAGAACGCGTAGCGAAGGAAGAGGTGCGACCGGGCACGCCGGACCGAGACGATCTCCGCCCATCGTGCCGTCCCCGGCTCCCACGCATGCCCCTCGGCCAGGCCGAGCCGGGTGAACGAAGCGGCCCGGCCGAGCACCTGCGGCGCGAGCGTCACGAACAACTGGTCGAGCGCGCCGCCGTCGAGCAGATCGGCCAGGAGGTGCGGGCCGCCCTCGCACAGCGCGAGCTGGACTCGTCGTCGCCGCAACAGCGTCACGATCGCGTCCGCGCCGACGATCTCGCCGTTCGACACGATCTCGACCTCCGCGCCGGCGGGGACGCCCCGCCGCGCCAGGACGCTCGCGCCGCGCTCGGTCGTCGCGATCACGACGGGAACGTCGGGCGCCGTCAGGCCCGGGTGGCCATCTGCGACATCCCCGGCCGCCGTGATCACGATCGTCGTGGGTTGCGGAGCGAGGCCGAGCGACGCGCGCCACTTCTCACATGCCGCTTGCCATTCCGGAGCGATCGCGCGAGGCGTCCATTCGTGCTTCGGCGCGGAGCGGACCGTGCCGGCACCGACGACCACGGCATCGGCGATCGTCCGGAGCAGTGCCATGACGAACCGGTCCGGTTCCGACGACCCGCTGATGTCGGACCCGCCGCCGCGCGGTCCCGTCGCCAGCGCGACGACGCCGTCGATCGACTCGACGAAGTTCGCGATGAGCGTGGGCCGGTCCGGGTGCAGGGGCACCTCGAGTGGGCCGCCGTAGCGGTCGGCGATCGATGCCGGCGCCGAGCCGCCACGCGCCCGGGTCGCCGCCGGGGGCGCCTCGAGCAGGACCTCGAGCGGCGCGCGTTCGGGATCGCTTTCCGCCATCGTCGCTCCGCTCCCGCTCCCGCTCCCGCTCCCGCTCCCGCTCCCGCGCCCG
>JAKAAV010000174.1 GCA_021802185.1 Chloroflexota bacterium
CGACGCGGGCCCGCCCGGTTCCGCCGCGACGGGCGCGGGCGCGGCGGCCCCCACGGCTGCGGCAGGGACTCCCCCGCCCGTCGCAGCCTCGATGACCACGAGGAGTGCGCCCTGGGCGACCACGCCGCCGGGGGCAATGCGCAGCTCCCCGATCCGCCCGGCGACCGGCGCTCGGACCTCCGCGCTCATCTTCTCCACCTGGACCTCGGCGACCAGGTCGCCCTCGCGCACCATCGCCCCGGGCTCGACGAACCAGGTGACCACGACGCCCTCGTCGGTCGTTTCCGACAGGCGGGGCATCAGGACCTCGTGTGGCATGGATGCCTCCTCGGGCCCGTGGGCCGGGCCTCTGAGGGCGCCAGAGACCATGGGTGAAGGCGGGGAGAGACCGGGGTCGTCGGTGCCCCCCGCCGTCCGACGCGGCCTCGGGCTAACCCTTGACCAACTGGCGTGCCGCGGCCGCGATCTTCTCGCGGTCGGGCAGGCAGAACTGCTCCATAGGGCGGCTGTACGGGACCGGCACGTCCGGGTAGGCCAGACGGGCCGGCGGTGCGTCGAGGTGGTCGAAGGCGCCCTCAATCGCCGTCGTGATCACCTCGCCACTCATGCCGAAGCTCCCGTAATCCTCGTCGACCACGAGGAGCCGGTGGGTCTTGCGCACCGATTCGACGATGGCCTCGCGGTCGAGGGGCACCAGCGAGCGCAGGTCGAGCACCTCCGCCTCGATCCCCTCTGTTGCGAGGTCTTCGGCCGCGTCGAGCGCGCGATGGACCATCAGTGACACCGTGACGATCGTCACGTCGCCGCCCGCGCGCTTCACGTCGGCCTTGCCGATCGGGACGGTATACGGTTCCTCGGGGACCTCGCCGGTGGCGCGCGGATTGGGCGTCATCCAGCCGAGCCCCATGATTCCCTTGTGGAAGAAGTAGACCACCGGGTTGTCGTCGCGGATCGCGGAGATCATCAGGCCCTTGGCGTCGTAGGGCGTCGAGGGGACGACGATCTTCATGCCGGGCAGATGGGCGAAGAGGCCGTAGAGCGTCTGGGAATGCTGGGCGGCGTCACCGTACCCGCCCCCGATGGCGGTGGTGAGCACCATCGGCACCGTGACGTTCCCACCTGACTCGTAGTGGATCTTCGCCATGTGGTTGTAGATCTGGTCCATGCAGACGCCGAAGAAGTCGACGAACATCAGTTCGGCGATCGGCCGCATGCCCGAGATGGCGGCGCCGATGGCCGTCCCGATGAACGCCGTCTCCGAGATCGGCGTGTCCATGATCCGCTCGGGCCCGAACTTTGCGAGCAGGCCCTCGGTCGCCCCGAAGATGCCTCCGTAGACTCCGACGTCCTCGCCCATGACGAAGACGCGCGGGTCGCGCTCCATCTCCTGCGCGATCGCCTCCGAAATGGCCTTCGACGTGGTCAGCAGACGCCTGGTCTCGACAGCCATCGTGCGGCTCCTTGCGCTACGCGAAGACGTGCAGGAGGGCGGCCTCGGGCGCGGGGTACGGGCTCGAGCGGGCGAACTCGACCGCCTCGGCCACCTCCGCCCGTGCGGCTTCCCAGACCTGGTCGAGGTCGGGCTGCGTCATGGCCCCCGACTCGATCAGCTGGCGCTCGAAGCGCCGGATCGCGTCGCGCTGGGTGACGGTCTCCATCTCCGCTTTGGTGCGGTAGAGCTGCGGGTCGCCCTCGAAGTGCCCCAACAGCCGGTCGGTCTTGATCTCGATCAGCGACGGCCCCCCGCCGCGACGGGCCCGGGCGACCGCCTCGCCGGCCGCCTCATACACGGCGACCGGGTCGTTGTCGGGGATGAGCACGCCGGGCATCCCGTAGGCGGAGGCCCGGTCGCTGTTGTTGGCGATCGCGGTCGCCTTGTCCTTGGGCACACTGATGGCCCAGGCGTTGTCCTCGCAGACGAACACGACGCCCAACTTCCACAGGGCCGCGAGGTTGAGCGATTCGTGGAAGGCGCCCTGGTTGGCGGCCCCCTCGCCGAAGAACGAGACGGCGATGTCGTCGCGTCCGAGCTTCTTGAAGGCCAGGGCGTGCCCGACCGCCGTGGGCATGCCCTCCGCGATGATCCCGCTGCAGCCGAAGTTGGTCGCGGGATCGAACAGGTGCATGTGGCCGCCCTTGCCGTGCCCCAGCCCGGTCTCCTTGCCGAAGATCTCCGCGGCCAGCCGCTGCATGTCCATGCCGTGGGCGAGGGCGACGTGGTGCGGCCGATGCGTCGCCGTGACGGCATCGGTGGGTCGAAGGTGGGCACACACGCCCGCCGCCACGGGCTCCTGCCCGGCGGCCAGATGCATCTCGCCGGGAACGGGCCCGGCCGCGATGTCGAAGGCCGGCGTCTTGCCCTCGAAGTAGATCTTCTGGAGCGTCTCCTCGAAGACGCGGATGCGCACCATCTGGTGGTGCAGCGCACGAAGTGTCTCGTTGCTCGGCATCGTCTGTCCTCCGTCATCGTGGTGATCCGCTCAAGAGCCGACTGGCTGCCCTGTCTCACCTCCCCTCGGGGTCTCCCCGGTGGCGTGCCACGCGGGGCGCGCATAGCGCTGCACAAAGAGGCGCTCGGCCATCGTGCGCTCCTCGGCGGTCAGGCTCCCGGGCGCGGTGCGGCCGCCGGTGAACGCCGTCACGATCGCCGTTTCGAGCGCCGCCGCGTCGGACGGCAGGATTCCCTCCCGCGCGAGCGATGTGACTGGCGCGCGGCGGCTCCGGGTGCGCTGCCAGCGCGGGTCGTCGGGGGCGCCCGGTCCGGCAAGGACACGCTCGAGCGCCCGGAGATCGGCCTCGACCAGGAGCGTCGCGTGGACCAGCAGCGCCCTGGGCCCGAGCCAGGCGGCAGCGCCGCTCACTTTGCGCTCCCCGATCCAGACGCCGCGGTCGTTCGCCACGGCGGCCACCCCGAACCGGCCCATGGCCACGACCAGAGGTTCGAGCACGGCGTCGTAGAGACCAGGCAGCAGACCGCGGTCGGCCCGAGCTCGGATCAGCGGATGCTCGCGCCCCACGACGAGGGTAACGTTGAGGTTACCCGGATCGTGGTACACGGCCCCGCCGCCGCTGAACCGGCGCAGCACGGGCACGTCGAGATCCCGGCAGGCCCGCGTGTCCACCTCGGCCTCGGCGAGCTGCGCGCGCCCGAGTACGACGCAGCGGTCGCTGCGCCACAGGCGCAAGGTGGGCGATCCGTCCGCACAGCGGGCGAGCGATTCATCCCGCGCGAGGTTCCGCCTCGGCTCCCGCTGGCCGTCGTCGGGCAGGACGCGCCAGGCGGTTCCGCGCTGCTGCCGCCGTCTCACGACGGGGCTCCGTTGTGGCCGCCCTGCACGTCGCCCACGGCCGGACCGACCGCGCGGCCCTCCGCGGGATCGCGCCAAGGAGCGGCATCGGTCCCGACACGACCATCCGGAGTCGCCACGAGGCCGCAGCCTGCCAGCTCTCGCAGCAGCCCCGCCGCGTCGAGGACACGCGGCCCGGCCGCGGTGAGCCGCACCTCGGCCCGCTGGCGGGGCCGCAGGACCAGCTCGCGCTCGCCGTCGAACGCGAGGGTCCCCGCCGCCGTCGGCTCGGGTCCGTGGCGATGGTCGCGGAGGACGGCAGGCTCGTCGAGCCCCAGGATCTGCCACTCGCGAACGGCAACCGGCACCAGCTGACCGGGCCCGAGCGGGGCCAGCACCAGGCGGTTGTGCCCTCCGAAACGGATGCGGAGGGCGCGCGGCACGATGCCGTCGAGCGGGGCGACCATCCCCCCCACACCCGCCAAGCCGGTGAGCGAGGGGTCGCTGCGCGCGAGTACCGCCTCAGCGAGCAGGTCGGGGTCCCCGATCGCGTGCGCACCCACCCACCCGGCACGTACGAGCGCCACGTCCACCAGCGCGATCAGCGGCGCGCCGCCATCCACCCGAACCTCCAGGCGCGGACCACGGTGAAGGTGCCGAGCAAGGCGTAGAGGGTCCGTGGCGTACAGGCCAGCGGCCAGGCCCGCTGCCGTCGGGTCGACGGGGACCACGAAGGCGTTGTTGGTGCCGCCGGGCAGCGGGAGAACCGCCACCTCCGGCCAGCCCATCGCAACGGCGCGGTTTGTGCCGTCCCCACCAACCGTCACCACGCACGCGACACCGAGCTCGGCCATGGCGGCGGCGGTCGCGGCGGTGCCGCCTGCGTCGTCGGCGCTGCCTCTCCCGGGCAGCACGACCGGGCGCAGCCGGGGTATGCCGTCCGAGCCAGGTGGGAGGTACGCGCTGGCCAGTTCCTCAATGGCCCGCTCCACGACCCGGGAGGCCTCGGGCATGTAGTGGATCGTGGCAACATTCGTGGCGCGCAGTCCGCGCAAGATCCGGGCTACGGTGTTGACCCGCTCATGCACGTCGACCGTGCGGGCCAGTGACGTCAAACGCCGCACGTCCTGCGAGGCGGCTGGGTTCACGATCAGTCCGACGCTGGCCATCGCATCTTCGGGTGCTCATTCCCCGAACGGATCGCTGCCGGCTGGCACCTGTCCGCGAAGAGTCGGCGATCGGCGGACAGGTGCCCGACACGGCCCCGAGGTTGGGGACTCAGGATACGCACCCGGCAACGACAGTGGAACAACGCGATGACGGGGGCTCGCCTCTGCGGAAGCAGGTGGAATTGGGGCCCGATACCCGCGGGGGTTTGCGCCCACGAGATCAAGCACCCACCACTGGAACTGGTAGCGGTGCTCCAGCACGCCGGCCGGGCAGGCGACGTACAATCCGTCGACAAGTTCACAATCGTTTGTGGATGTGCAGATGGGCAAACGACGGTGACTTCCGTGGCGCGGGGGGAGCGCGTCCGAGCCGAGCTTGGCTACCGGCCACACCCCGCGCTCGTCCGTCTCATGCCCATCGCGGACGCGCTCGCGCATGCACTCGGGCCGCGCTATGAGATCGCCCTGCACGACCTCCGGCATCCTGAGCGGTCGCTCTGCCACCTTGCCGGGAGCGTCACCGGACGTTCCGTCGGAGCGCCGGCGACGAGCGCGGTTCTCGAGGCGCTGGAGGCCGCCGGCGACGACGTCGAGGACGTGTATCGCTATCGGACGGTCGCCGCCGGAAAGGTCATCCGATCGTCCACGATCTTCATCCGCGACGGACATCGGGTGATCGGTGCGCTGGGCGTCAACACCGACCTGACGGCGCTCGGGCGCCTGCGCGACGAGATCGACCGGCTCATGGAAGGGCCGGAGGCCGGGCCACGCGAGGAGGTCTTCGGGAACTCCGTCGGCGACCTCGTGGACACGCTGCTCGGCCAGGCGCTCGCGGGCGCTGTTGTCCTGGGCATGTCGCCCGACGAGCGGCTGAGGGTGGTCGCCGCGCTGCAGGAGCGTGGCGTGTTCCACGCGAAGGGCAGCGTCGAGCGCGTCGCCGAGGAACTCGGCGTCTCCAGGTTCACGGTCTACGGGTACCTCCGGCGCCTGAGAAGGGCGCGACGCCCGCGGCCGGGCGGAGGCCCCCCGCCAGGGGACGCGGCCGGCCTGCGCGAGCCCGTTCCTGCCGAGCACGGGTAGAGGTCCCGGAGACAGCATGCTTCAGGACATCCAGCGTCCGACGCGTGTGCTCCTCGTCGATGACCACGAGATCGTCCGGCGGGGAATGG
>JAKAAV010000175.1 GCA_021802185.1 Chloroflexota bacterium
CCGCGACCGCTCGCGCCACCGGCGACTGGCGCCCGTGAGCGTCGCCGGCCCGATCGATCCGCCCGCCCCCGATTCGTCCGACGGGATGGCCGAGCGAGATGCACTGGATCGCGCCCTCGCGGACCTTCCGGCCGAGCAGCGCCTCGTGCTCGCCCTGCGGTTCGTGGAGGACCTCACGGTGCCCGGGATCGCGGCACGGACCGGTGTGCCCGAGGGAACGGTGAAGAGCCGGCTGCACCGCGGCCTGTCGGCGCTCCGGGCGAGCTATGACGCCGCCGAGCGGACGACAGGGGCGCCGCGATGAGCAGCAGACCGCCGACGGGCACGACCGGCGGGATCCGTCCGTCCGATGGCGGCCGGAGCGACGACGAGCGGTTCGAGCGCGCCGTGCGCGACGCGCTGCTGCGGCGATCGCCGGGCGAGGCCCCCGCGTCGCTGCGCGCAGACATCCGCGACATCGCCACCATGGAGGGCGCCTCGCGGCGCCGGGTCGTGGGACGCGTCGGCCTGCGCCTGCTTGCCGGGCTCGCCGCCGCGGCCGTCATCGTAGTGGCCGCCGGGATCCTCGTCGCGACGAGGCCGCCTCTCACCGGCACCGTGGGCGAGCCGTCGTCGCCCACCCCGGTCCCGGCGTCCGGCGCCCCGAGCACCGCGCCCACGCCCGTCGCCTCGCCTGCGCCGACTCCACCGGCCGGCATCGCCGCCGCGGAGCTCACGGGCGCGTTCCCGGGCGGCTTCTGGATCGCGCAGGGCACCAGGCTGTCGATCTCGGCGGACGGTGGGGCGACGTGGCGCACGGGGAGTCTGCCGGTCGCGTCGCCGCTCGCGGTCGGCGTCTTCGACGCCCGGCACGCCTGGGCCGTCTACCCCGTGGGCGCGACGCTGACCCCGGTGACGGGCTCGGCGAGCGACGTCGAGCAGCTCGTCATCTACCGGACCGGCGACGGCGGCACGACCTGGGACGCGACCAAGCTCACAGAGAACCTGGCCGACACCAACCAGGCCATCGCGTTCCGCGACGCGCTGCACGGGTACATCCTCAACTGGCCGCTGCGCATGGGCACGGGCGTCGCCACGCTGCTCGCCACGAGCGACGGTGGGGCGAACTGGTCGGTTGCCGGGCACGGGAACTGGCTGGGGGGCGAGTTTGCGATCGGCCCCGACGGGTCCCTGTGGGCGGGCAACCCGGGCGAGGCGGGGCCGGAACAGGTGCCGCTGCTCGAGGTCAGCCGTGACGGCGGGCAGACGTGGCAGGACGCGCGCCTGCCCGGGTACGTCGGGAAAGCGGGCGCTCAGTACACCCTCGCAGGGCCACCGGCGTTCTTCGGGTCGCATGGCGTCGTCGCAGTCCACGACGCGACAGGGTCGGCGGAGATTCTGAGCGTGTTCGTGACATCGGACGCCGGCAGGACGTGGACGCTCGCGGCGACGTTGAGCCGGAGCGAGACCGCGTCGTACGCCGTGCCCATGACCTTTGCCGCCGCCGACGCGTCCCGCTGGCTCGTCGGCGGGCTCGGCGCGGCGTCATTCAGAGTCACGACGGACGAGGGCCGGACCTGGCAGGACGCGTTCACGAACGGATTGCCCGCCGGCGTGACGGCGCTGTGGTTCGCGGACGCGACCCACGGCCTGGCCGAGACGACCACACCCGGCGCGCTCTTCGTCACGTCCGACGGCGGCCGGAGCTGGTCCCCCGCGTCGCCGGTGCCATCGTCGGAGTCGACGGCCGCGCCCTCGCCGGGTCCCGGCGGATGGACGGGGCTCGAGTGGAGCGCGCCAGCCGTGATTCCCGCCGGGAACGCCTCGAGCGCCGTGCTCGGCGATGTGGCGGCATGGAACGGCGGGTACGTGGCGGTTGGGGCACTCCAGTACGGAAACCAGCCGGTCGACGCGCCAGCGGCGTGGTGGTCGGCCGACGGACGGAGCTGGACGCTCGGGTACGTGGGGCCGCGGGAGGAAGTGGTGTCCATGGGACAGCTGGTCGCGCTGCCCGGCCGGCTGGTTTCGGTGGGGATGGCGGGGACGCCAGTGTGCACGGCACCCGGCGCCGGGCAGACCTGCCAGCCGTTGCCGGTCGCCACGTGGACCTCGACCGACGGCCGGGACTGGGTCCGTGGCCCGTCGGTCCCGACCCTGGCCGGTGCGGCGATCGTCGGGCTCGTGGTTCACGACGGACTGGCCATCGCGGTCGGGGACACGGGCTGGAGCCATCCCGGCATCTGGACGTCGACGGACGGCACGACCTGGACGCGCGAGTCGCTGCCGGCCGCGGCGTTCGCACAGGCGCACTTCGGCGAGCTCGCCGCGTTCGCGGGCGGTCTCGTGGTCGGCGGTGGCGTCGGAGGGACGCAGCCGTCGGGCGCGGTCGCCAGGAGCGACGTCGTGTCGTCGCCCGCCGTCTGGACGTCCGCGGACGGGCTGACCTGGCAGCGCGCGAGCCTGGGCGACACGTCGAACGCGGGGCAGGTCCAGATGCTGGCCGCCGGCTCGGGCGGGCTCGTCGCGGTCGGGCCGACGCCGACAGGCATCACGTCGGCGGTCTGGACGTCGGTCGACGGGCGAACGTGGAGCCGCCTCTCCGACCCGTCGGTCCTGCCGGGCGGGATCGTGTCGGACGGGACGACGATGGTCGCGCAGGTCTACGCGACCGGTGACCGCGTGACGTTCTCGGTCTCGACCGACGGGACGACCTGGCGGCCGCTTGCCGACTCCGGCGCAACGGACTCGATGCCACGCTGGCCGGGACCGGCCGTACCCACGATCTCGTCGGTCCGCGTGACGGCACAGGGACTCATCGTGCTCGGCTGGAACGGGAGCGACGGCACCTCGCCGATCTGGATCGTGCCTGCGATGTCGTCGCCGTAGGCGCCGTCTTCGGCTCCATCCGCGCCGGGTGGCCCGCGCCCGATCAGCGAGATCGCGCTCGCCGTGGCCTGGTCTTCCGCCGGATGGTGGGTGCGCATGGCACAGCTTCCGTCGAAGATTGAACGGGGCGCTGTCCGCGCGCGTCTGGAAGGGCGTGGCGGGGATGGGGCGAGTGGAGGGCGCGATCGGCATGGTGGCGCGAGCCGCCGGCGAAGCCGGTGAGGCGGAGGCGATCGGGGCCGGGAAGGCCGACGCGCGCCGAACCGCCTTCGCGCGCCTGACCGACGTCCGGCTGTCGCGGGCATACCGGCTGGCGGCCATCGTCCTCGACGACCCCGTCGAGGCGCAGGACGCCGTGCACGACGCGACGCTGCGGGCGTGGGCGTCGTTCGCCGATCTGCGCGACCCCGAGCGCTTCGACCCCTGGTTCGACCGGGTCCTCGTGAATGGCTGTCGCGACCGGCTGCGCCGGCGCCGGGTGCGGGCGATCACACCGACGGAGGAGACGGGTCGCTTCGAGCCCGATCCGTCCGTGACGGCCTCCGAGCGGGACGCGCTCCGCCGAGTCCTGGCGACGCTCGACGCCGAGCACCGCCTCGTCGTGATCTTGCGCTACGTCGAGGACCTGACTCCGGCGGAGATCGCGGCCCGAACCGGGACCCGGGAAGGAACCGTCCGCTCCCGCCTCCATTACGCGCTGCAGGGGTTGCGCGCCGCCTTCGAGGCGGCGGACCGCCTTCCGGAAGGCTCCCGATGAGCGAGGATCGCTTCGACCGCGCGCTGCGGGCCGTGCTGCTCGAGCGAGCGCCTGACGAGGTTCCCGACGAGCTCCGGGCGCGCGTGGCCGACGTGATCGGGGGCACGGGTGCGGGAGCGTCCGAGGCCACGGGGGAGCCGATCCGCTCCGCGTCGGCCGGTCCCGCGCCACGGCGTCGCGCTCGACCGGTCGCTCGTCGGATCCCGTCCAGGCTGACGTCGATCGCGGCTGGCATCGTGGCACTCGCCGTGGTCGGCGGCACGCTCCTCGCCCTCGCCGGCCTGCACGGGTCGATCGTCGGCCCCGCGCCGACCGCCTCGCCGTCTCCCTTGCCATCGGGCGCACCGCCCTCCGGCGTCCGCGTGGTCGACACCTCGTGGGCCTTCGACGACATCACCTGGTCTCCCGACGGCTCCTCGTTCGCCGCCCTCGCTGAGACCGAGGCCGGGAAGGCCGAGGTGCGCGTGTACTCGTCGTCGGGGAAACTGCTCGCGCGGGAGTCGGGCGACGGGTACGGCTGGCTGGACGCGCCGCACGTGGCGATCCAGACCGGGCAGTTCCCCGACACCGCTCCCCACCCGGTCGTGCTGCTCGACGTCCGAACCGGTTCGCGACAGACACTCGCCGGCGACTGGCTTGCCGTCTCGGGGAGCGGGCACGGCACGCTCGCGCTCCTGCGTCCCGGAGGGGCATCGTTCGTTCTCTGGAGGCCGGGGTTCGAGAGCGCCGCGATCGACGGCCAGATCGCGTCCTACTGGAACACGGGCGCCCCCGACCCCTGGTCGCCCGACGGCAGCCACCTGGCGTACTGGCTCCCGACCACGTCGGCTGACGCCTCGGGCGGGACCGACCCCGGCGGCATCGTGCTCGCCTCGATCGGCGGCCCGGCGACCCCGACGGTCCTGGCCGTGCTCGACGCGGCGTCGGGCAGGCAGGAGGCCGCCTTCGCCTCCACGCCGCTCGACCCGCGTGCCTTCGCGAGCTGGAGCCGCGACGGGTCGTGGCTGGCCGGGGCATCTGCCACCGGTGCTGGGCGGGTGCTGCTCCCCGCGCCCGGCGGCGCCTCCTCGGCGGTCCAATCGCTCCCGGCGCCGTTGCAGCCGCTCGGCTGGACCCAGGACGGCGAGCTTGCGGTCGGGAACTCGACGGGCGCGGTCGGGACCTGGGATCCGCGTTCCTCGGGGGGCGTGCTTCGGGCGTCGCTGCCCGCAGGCGCGCGGACCGTCGCGAGTCCATGCGGCGGATCCCTGACGCTCGATGCGGCCGGCAACCTGCTGGTCGAGTCCAGGCGCAACCCAGTCGGTGACCCGTATCTGACGGGCGGGATCGACATCGGCGGCGTGTCGCTCGATCACGCGCTCCTCGCCTGTGGCCGGGTCACGTCGCAGGTCGCGGGTGGCCCGACAGATCTCGTCCTCGCGCCGGTCAAGGACCTCGCGGCGGCCGATCCGCCGGCGCTGGTGGCGCCGTCGCCGTCCCCGACCGCCACTCCGACGGCTTCCGGCTGGCCCGTCGCGCTGCCCGGACCGCTGGGCGGCGCCGAGGACCCGTTCGTCGTCGGCTCGGACGGGACGGTCTATCTCGCGACCGCGCCATGGGGCTCGTCCGGCCAGGGGGAGGTCCTTGCCGTGGGGCCGGACGGGGCGAAACCCGGATGGCCGTTCGCACCGGCGGGCATCGCGGCGTTCGATCGGCCGGTCCCGGGGCCGAACGGGACCGTATACGTCAACGGCTGGCGGTATGGGAACGGCACCCAGTCGACGAACGACGCGGCGGTGTGGGCCCTCGACGCCGCGGGCCAGGTGCTCCCGGGCTGGCCGGTCGACGTGCCCGGCGGCGCCCAGGGAATGGCAGTCGCGCCGGACGGGACCGCGTACTTCATCGAGCGCGCCTCTTCCGGGGGCGCGCAGGCCGTGGCGCTCGATGCTTCCGGTCACGTCAAGCCGGGCTGGCCGGTCGTGCTGACGGGCGGATTGGCATGCGGCGG
>JAKAAV010000176.1 GCA_021802185.1 Chloroflexota bacterium
ATCGTGGCGGTCGCGCTCGCCGCGGGTCCCGCGGCGACGCTCGCGAGCTGGCCGAGCGGCCAGGTCATGATCGGCAACACGAGCTTCTCGTACACGACGATGGGGTTCACCGGCGGCGGGGCCACCATCGAGCCGGCCTACGACGACGCGACGGGCTCGCTCGTGTATCTGCTGACGCCGAACGGTGCGCAGGTCCACCCGAACGATCACAACGTGGCGCCGCTGTACCTGCCCGTGTACCCGGTCGGGTCGGGCATCGATCCCGCCAGCCTGAACTGCGCACACGTCCCGGCCGACAACTGCCCCGACCACGGCCCGCTCATTGCCGGCGCGGCGATGGGCATCATGCCCAGCGTGTACGGCGGCGGCGTCCTCGGGCACGATCACCTCGTCGGCATCGCGTCGACGGGCGGGGACTTCAACGTCGTGTGGGAGCCCGTGATCGTGCTCTTCACGAATGCCGCGGCGGCGACACAGCACATCACCACCCTCGCGGCGCTCGATGCCGCCTACGCCGCGCACGACGTCATCGAGATCCCGCTGCCGAGCGCCGACTTCAACTGCACGCCAGTCTCCGCGGGCGCGTACGACGCGGGCACGCCTGCACCGACGGTCGTCGGCCCATAGCGGCGAAGCCCGGGGGCGGGCACAAGTCCTGGACGGGCGCTGCCCCTCCGTCTGCCGGAGGGGCGGCGCCACCGGTGTCTTCCGACGGCCACACGGCAGACGCCGGCGGCTGTCGGGTGCTCGACAGCTGGTGCCGTGCGCGGCGACTCGCCCCCGGAACGTCCCTCGGCTCAGGCTCCCGGTGACTGGGCCGGCCGCCCGGAGCCGGGTCGCCCGAGTCGCCCTGCCCGACGTCCGACCGGCCGCTGCCCCACGACCGCGCGAACCGCCGTCCTCGAGAGGCTTCCGAGGTGCAGCCGCGCGAGCGCCAGCGCCAGGCCAAAGAGGTCGATGCGCGACGGGACTGCCACGTACCGCATCTCCCACCGCGGCGCGAACTTGTCCTTGAAGAACGCGAGCCCCTCGCAGTCATAGAACGGGCGCACGAGCCGAGCCGTGGCCGCGAGGGCCCGCTCCTCGACGCGCTCCCCGTTCGCGTCGAGGCCGCTCAGCGGGGCGAGCCCGAGCGAGAGCGTCGACGCGCCGGCGTCCCGGAACCGCTCGGCAGCCTCGGCCAGGCACGACTCGACGGCGCCGGGGATGCTCCCTGGGCGACGCCGGATCAGGTCGACCACGTAACCGCCGTCGGCGCCGGTCGACCGGAACGACACGAACGCGACCGGGGCGCCGTCGGCATCAAGGGCCGCCGCCACCGGGTTCGACGCGAGATCATCGAGCGAGAACCGGCTGATCGTGAAGCCCATCTGCGCCGGGCCCGAGGCCGCGCGCCACGCTGCGTCGACCGCCTGAAGCCCGCCGGCGAGCCGCCGCGAATCGTCGCCGAGGCCGTTCGGGTACCACGCGACCGACAGGCCGCCCCGCTTCGCGCGGGTGATCGTGTGCCGCAGGTTCGCCCGTCGCGACCCCGACAGGGAGAACGCCGGCAGGTCGATGATCGCCTCGCGACCGATCGGTGACACCTGGAGTCCGAGGGTTCGCAGCCGCGCGACGCTGTCCTCCGATGCCTGGTAGACGACGGGGATCCAGTCGTGGCGTCGACAGGCGTCGACGAACGAGGCGAACGCCGGCCAGCGATGCTCCGCGGGTCCCACCGGATCGCCCACGACGACGGCCATCCGGCCTTCGCGACCGTACGCGACGAACGCGTCCAGCCCCGCCGGGCAGAACCAATGCTTGTCGTCGCCGACCTGGAACGGCAGCAGCGCACCCCGGCCATGGCGCCGCGCGAGCTCCCTGACGCGCGCTCGCACCTCGGGCTTCGGCGCGTCGCCTCCCACGGGCCGCAGCACGGCCAGCAGCGCGAGGAGCAACGCCAGGCGCGAGATGACCGCCAGCGCGAGGATCAGTGCGGTCCGGGGCCCGGTCGGAGGCGAGGTGAGGTCGCCGAACGCGAGCCAGCTGCTGACCGCGCCCGCGAGGTCCGGCAGGTCGGCCGGGAGACCGTCGGTCGCATCACGGACGATCAGGAGCACCGTCTCGAGCGATGCCGCGACGCCTCCGGCGATCAGGAGTCCCCACGCCGTCCAGCCCCATGTGCGCGCTGACCGCACCTCGTAATGCGCGCGGTCGAGCGTCAGGAGCGCGAGCGCGACCGCCGCGACGACGCCCCCGACGACATGCCCGAGCGCGAGCAGCTGGACCGGGA
This sequence comes from Chloroflexota bacterium, assembly GCA_021802185.1. GTDB lineage: Bacteria > Chloroflexota > Limnocylindria > Limnocylindrales > CSP1-4 > JAJYNJ01. The sequence continues at coordinate 2,273 of JAKAAV010000176.1, forward strand.
TGCCCGCGGCGAAGACGAGGATCGCAAGCCACCAGGCGAGGCGCTTGCCCCGGTAGAGCCCGATCGCGAGAGCGAACAGGCCCGCGGCGCTCAGCGCGGCCGCGAGCGGATCGACGGGGGTGGCGTCGAACGGCAGGAGCTGGGCAACGCCGGCCAGGCTCGCCTGACCGAACGCGAAGGCGTCGGAGATCGCGACGAAGGCGCCGAGGACGAGGAAGGCCCGCGGCAGCAGCCGTGCGAGCCGCCCTGTCGCCGGGCGGTCAAGCCCGCGCGGAAGGCTCACCGACGAGGTCCGGTCATTGGAGCGCTCCCGTCAGGACCTCTCGCGCCGCCACCGCCTGCAACGCCGGAACGAACTCGAGCCGGACGCCTTTCCAGGCGTGCCCGTACTGGTTCCACAGGAAGTCCGCCGGATATCCCTCGCGCTGAAGGACGTTCGCGAACGCCGTCGCCTGCTGTCCGAAGACGCCCACGTTCGGCTGCGCCGCGATGACGACGAAGAGCTGTCGCCGGACGCCCGGCGCGAGACGCGTCGCGGTCACCATCGGCGAGTTCGCCGCGACGATCGAGGCGACATGGCCCCAAGGCTCCCAGGCGTTGACGGTCTCGCCGCTCACGAGCCCGGCCACGAAGTACCCGGCGAACGCGATCGCCTGGTGGAACACGGTCGGATGGCGAAGCAGGAGGTTCGCGGCACAGAAGCCGCCCTGCGAGAACCCGGCGATCGTCCGCGCGTCCGCGCTCGCGATCGTCCGGTAGTGGCTGTCGACGTAGTCGACGACGGTCTTCGAGACGTACGTGTCCGCGTGCTCCCGGCCGTCGTACGAGTCGGCGCACTCGCTGTTCGGGAACGGACCGCCGGCGAGGTCGACGAACGCGACGATGCTCGGCGGGATCGCGCCCTGCGTGATGGCCTGGTCGAGCAGGGCCTGGACGTGGATCCCGGGCGACCAGTGCGAGAGGTCCCACGGGACGGTGTACACCACGGGGTAGCGCTGCGATCCCGAGTCGTAGCCGGGCGGCAGGTAGAGCCACACGGGCGTCCGGGTGATGCGCGTCCCGCTCCACGGGGCCGGCAGGGTGAACTCGGCGATCCGACCCTGGCCCGAGGGTGGGTGGGCTGCCCAGGGTCGGACCGACGACACGCTGTTGGCGGTGACGGCGGCAGGCGGGGCGCTCGCGGCGGGCCCGGCCGCGGACGCCGACGTCGACCCCGATCCCGCGCCGGAGGTTCCCGCGCCTGCACCGGCGCCCGATCCCGCGTCGCCGCCGACGAGCGGCGGGGCGGCGGCGAAGCCGCCACCGGTCATTGCCACGTCCGGGGTGTAGTTGATCATGTCTCCGAACGTCGGGAGCGACGCGACGACCAGGGCGACGGCCGCGATCGGCGCGACCGCCCGCACGACCTGGCGCCGGCTCGGACGGCGGCTGCCGGGACCCGTGAGGGCGCCGACGGCGAGCCGCCAGGCGGCGAGCAGCCATCGGCGGATCTCCCGCGCGAGGGTCGCGGCCGCCCAGCCGGTCGCGAGGCCGACCGCGACGAGCGTCACGAGCGTCGCGGCCCAGCCACCCGGCCGGAAACCCGCCGGACCGTGAACGGCGAGCGCGGCCGACGTTTCGGCGACGAAGGCCGGCCCGAACACGTCGCCGAGCGCGACGAACGCCATGGCGACCGGGAGGGTCCGGCGACCGGTCACGATGGCGGCGGCACCGGCGGCCAGCGCGGCGACCGTCAGCGCGACGATCAGCGTCGCGCGGTCGGGGTCGAAGCCCATGACCTGGAGCGCGGCGTTGCCCCCGGCGTCGGCGCCGCTCAACTCCGCCGCGGCGATCGTCAGCACGCCAGTCGCGATCGCGAGCACCGCGCCTGGAATGGAGGCACGCAGGGCGACCGACGTGCCGCGGAACCCCGCGAGCCCAGTCGTTGCCGGGGCGCGGCCCGGGTGCGTTGTCATCGGGTCTCGTGGATCTCCGACCATCAGGCATTACAGCCGCAGGCGTATTCAACGGCGTGGCCAATTCAACGGCGTAGCCAACGGGGACGCAACCAACATCCCGTTACGTTTCATTCACGGGCCGGAAGGCGCGAGGCGGCGGCCGCCGACGCCCGCGGCAGGGATCATCGCCGCCGGCCGGACGGCGCCGCGGGGGATCGTCGTCTTCGTCCGCGCGCCGTCGCAGCGTGACGCCGCTCCCGCGTTCCGTTCCCCGAGTCTCGCACGACAGCCTCGTCCGTGCGGATGAGGTGGCTCGAGATCGACGCACGGCGCCACGGTGTGCCATTCTTCACCGCCTGCGCGTCCCGCCTGAACACTGCCGCGGCACGATGGGTCTGACCGATGAGCCCGACACGGGTGGTCGAAGGAGCAATTGACGTGCCGAACCTGGAAGAGGCGTTCGGTGAACTCGAGCGAACGAGCCGATCGGCGATGCTTCGCCGGCGGCTCGCGCGACCGGGAAGCGAGGCGTGGCGGCAGGCCGACGAGCTCGTGCACGAGGTCACGGCGCTGATGGGCGAGCTCGCGAGGCTGATCGACCGGCAACAGGGCCGGCGCCCCCTGCAGCCGGTGCACGCGAGGTCGCGATAGCCCGAGCCGCGGGCGAAGCGCGCCGAATTCGCGGGGAGGCTGGACATGACTCGATCGTCCCCCGGGTCACCGCTGCGGCACGGATGGGTCGCCGCCGCGCTGATCGCGGCTCTCGGCCTCACGGCATGCTCTGCCACCACGGGTCAGGCCAGCGCTTCGCCGGCGGAAGTGGCGGGCGGCGTGACGGTCGGGACCAGGACCGCCAATGGCCTCGGCCCGTTCCTGACCGGCGCCGGCGGGCGAACGCTGTACGAGCTGACCACCGATTCGGCGAACAAGTCCACCTGCACCGGCGCGTGCGCCTCGATCTGGCCGCCCCTGACCGTCTCGGGCGCGACCCCCGCGGCCGGGAGCGGAGTGACCGGGACGCTCGGGACGATGACCCGGCCGGACGGCACCAGGCAGGTCACCTACGACGGAAGGCCCCTCTACTACTACTCTCACGACACTGCGGCGGGGCAGACCAACGGGCAGGGTTTCGGTGGCATCTGGTTCGTCGCGCTCGCGTCCGGGGCGTTGGGATCCGGGTCCGGATCGGCCGGATCCGCGTCCGGATCGGGCAGCTCGGCGGCTCCGTCGTCGGCTCCCTCGGCGGCTCCGGCCTCGTCGTCGAGCGGGTACTGACCGGAACCGCG
>JAKAAV010000177.1 GCA_021802185.1 Chloroflexota bacterium
GAGGCGGACAGGCGCGCCGGCGGCGGACAGCTGCCGGTTCAGGCGCCGGCGGCGGACAGCTGCCGGTTCAGGCGCCGGCGGCGGACAGCTCGCGGTCGAAGGAGATCGGCCGCAGCGCGAACGTCGCGAGCAGCACGAGGACGGCGAACGCGGCGATCGCGAGGAACCCGCTCGTGAAGCCGCCTCCCGCGTCGACCAGCGCTCCGACGATCGGCGGGCCGACGATCGCGATCAGCGAACCGCCCCATCCGACGAAGGCCTGCGCCGAACCCGGGCTCGACGGCGCCCCGGCTGCCGCGCCGTTGAACACCGCGGCGTACGGGAGCCCGACCCCGAGGCCGGTCGCGAGCAGCCCGGCGAACGCGGGCGGCAGCGACCCGGCGAGGGCCATGACGACGAGACCGGATGCCGCGAGGCCGATGCCGGCCCGGATCAGCAGGAGCGGCCGCATGCCGCGTTCCAGGGCGAGGCTGCCGCCGGAGCGGCCGGCGATGCCCAGCACGAGGACGAGGGAGCCCAGCACCCCGCTCAGCGCGATCGGCATCGCGAACTCGTCCGCAAGGTAGCCCACGACCCACGTCCCCAGAACCATCGCGAGCCCGAACCCGCACGTGTGGCAGAGCGCGAGCAGCCACGTGTTCCGGCTCCGCAGCGCACCGCCGAGGGAGCCGGCGGGTGCGGTGCGACGAGGAGCGGCCGCAGTCCCCGGCACCGCGGCAGGCGCACCCTGTCGCCGTCGCGTGCCGTCGGGCGCGAGCCGCCACCATGCGGTCCAGGCGCCGAGCGTGGCGAGCCCGGAGATGGCGTACGCGAGGTGCCAGTCCCCGCCGGGACCCGCGAGCAGCGGCATGTAGAGCAGCGGGAGCGCCGACCCGGCGAGGAACGCGGATCCGTACAGCCCCTGCGCGAAATGCTGGCCGCGACCGGAGAAGGTGTCGCGCGTGTAGGAGGCGCCGGCCGCGAAGGCGACGCCACCGCCCACGCCGCCGAGGAAACGCCAGGCAAGCAGGACCGGGTACGTCGGCGCGAGGACGCCGCACCCCACCGTGGCGACGCACGTGACGAGGAAGCCGACCGTCACGGGATCGCGCGCGCCCCAGCGATCGGCGAACGCCCCACCCGCGAGCATGAGCGTGGCGGCACCGAGGAAGAACGAGGTCGCGATCATGCCGGCGGCCCCGGCATCGAGGGCGAACTCATCGCGGATGGCGCCGATGACGGGGCCGTGGCTCGTGTAGTTCGTCGCGACGGCGAGCGCGACGAGGCAGATGAGCGCGAGCGCTCGGTGGCCGTCGGACGTGGGCATGCATGGGAGGGTACCGTCAGCGCGGCGATCCGCGGGGACCGCGCTCGCCGGCCACGGCCGGACGCGGAAGCGCACCGGCGGCCGCCGCGCCGTGCTCGACGTGCTCTCGGATCCGGCGTACCGCGCGCTGCCGGGTCGATCGCGGCCGAAGCCGAAGCGATGCCTCCGGCGATCGCGGCAGTCGCGCTGCTCGAGCGGCTCGCGACGGAGCGCGCCGCGGCGCCGCGCGGCCGGCCGAACGGACGAAATCACGAGGACGGCCGGAGGAAACCTCCGGCCGTCCGCTGCAGCTGCCTGATGGCCACCGGCGATGTGCCGGTCTCAGGCTGGAGCTGTCTCCAAGGGAATCACCTCCTGCTGCCACGCACAGCGTGGCCCCGCCGGGCTTGCGGGACCGGATCGAGGGACCGCGGGATGCTTGCATGGCGATGACGGCGTCGGGCGCGTGAGCGTGCGTACCCGCCGGCGTCAGAGCTGCCTGAGCGGCGTTCCGGGGGGCGCGGCGCCGAGGTCGGCCAGCCGGACCGCGTGCGTATCGATCGTCCCGCTCGCGTCGCCTTCCCGCCAGACCGCCCAGCCGTCCGAGAGCGTGACGAAGTCGGGCTGCCGCAGGCCAGCCACGACCTGGCCCAGCGGCGCGCCCTCTCGCCAGAGGACGAGCTCGGTCGCGACCGAGCCGTCGGCCCGTGGCGACAGCACGAGCCACGCGACCCAGCCGGCCGTGGCGGAGAGCCCGAACGACGGCCCGGGCTGGCGGGAGCCGACACGGACCGGCGGACCGGGCACGCGCCGCAGGCTGCCTCCTGTCACCGGCATCACCTCGATCGAGGCGTCCTGCGCGGTCTCGCGTGCCCATGCGAGCATCCCGCCGCCGATCGACGCGTCCTTCACGTGCGTATCGACCACGCGCGATGTCGACGCATCCGATGGCGCCAGCAGGAGCGTGCCGTCGTTCGGATCGGCGCCGGCGGTACCGGCGGACGGCACCGTGATCCAGAACACGGCCTCGCCGGACAGCCCGATCCGGGACACGTACGAGCCGACGTCGAACTGGCGAACGGTCGTTCCCGTCGCGAGATCACGGACGATGATGCGCGTCGCGAGCGGTTCGCCTGAATCCGTGGCCTCGAGCGTGTACGCGAGGCGCTGTCCATCGGCGGCGATGAGAGGCGGGTTCACCGACGCGCCCGCGCCCTGGATGGCGATCCGGGTGTTGACGCCCGACGCGACCGCACGCGAGGTGCCATCGGCGAACGCCAGGGTCATGACGCGCCAACGGAGCGGCGCCCCGACCGGCGCCACCGGACCCGCGGCGAGCGGTCCGGCCCCGACGTCACCAGGCGCCGGACCAGCGGCACTCCAGGTCTCGAGCCAGGTGAGACCGGTCGACGTCGCGGCGAGGTCGACGGCCTGGTGTCCCGCCGGGATCCGGGCCAGGACGACCGACTCGCCGGACAGAGGGTCGATCCGGCGCAGGACGATTTCGCCGGACGCGGTCGAACTGGCGAGCTGGTACACGGCGCCCCCCGCGACCACGTCCCGCGCGGGGAGCGCGCCGGGTGCGTCCGGGATCGGGTGGACGGCGCGGGCGGGGACCACGAGCGAGTACCCGGGCACGGAGGGTTCGGGGACACCCGGTGCCGCCGCAGATCCGATCGGGCTCGCGGTCGCACCGGCGCTCGACCGCGACGTGGCGGCGAGCGAGCCGGCCACGAGGGCGGCACCGACGAGCAGCGTGGCGAGGACCGCGACGCGCGGCTGGATGGCACGCTGGTTGGCGGGACTCGTGTGCCGCGACCGGCCGAGCGCGAACGCGGCGGCGCGAACGCGGGCTACGGGCGTCGCGCGCCCGCGCCTGCGCTCCTGCCGGCCTCGAGAGCCCGGGTCCGTCCCCCGGCGATCCACGTCGTCCCTGCCCTGTCCTCGACCGGCGCGGCCGTGACCTGCTCCACGGTCCGCGCGGGACGGAGATGCGACAGGGCGGCTCATACCGGCCCGTTCAGCATGACGATCCGGCGGTCGGCGTGCAAGTCCCGGCGCCACGTGATTTCCGGCCCCAGGGCGGCCGGACGATCGGCGCTGCGCTCGAGCCGGGACCTACAGCCAGGCCTCCGGGACGTCCGCCTCGATCCTCCCACCGCACGCCTCGATCAGGGCCCGTGCCCGCTCGCGATCGTGCTGTACGTGCACGACCACGACGAACCCGTCGGCGTGGGGGGCGGTCGCGGTTCGCGCGGCATCGACGTGCGACTCGACCTCGCGCACGGCTCGGCGCGCGGCGACGTCGTCGCGAAACGTCGCTGCGATCACCCTCGAGTCGGGCGTGCTTCCGTGCATCGCCGCACCGTATCGGCGCTTCCTGCAGGTCACGCCACAGCGCGCGGGCCGCGCCTTGCAGCCTTGCCGCGACAGTCGTTCGACGAGCTCCACGCTGATGGCGTACGCGTTCGGTGGCCGCGTTCGGTGGCCGCGTTCGGTGGCCGCGTTCGGTGGCCGCGTTCGTCGCGTACGCGGGCCGGTCGCACGCGGCGAGGTTGGCCGCGTGCCGGGAGCGGTCAGTCGCCGAGGTGTGACGCCGAAGGCGAGGTTCCGTGGCCACCCGCGCTCACGATCGAGCCGGGCGGGTCCGCGGCGACGCTCCTGCCGCCCCGGGTGACCACGCCAGCGGGTGTCCTCGCGGAGATGGACGGGTCGACCGGCAGTCGCGTGACGGGCAGCGTGGGGGACGGGGCTGTCGGATCCGCCGCGGTACCGGCGAGGGCGAGCGCCCCGTGCGGTCCGGCCTCGGCCGCCGTCCCGCGGGCGACGAGCTGGATGGCCGAGATCGCGACGACGGCGAGCGCGCCGAACACGACGAGGCCGGCCCTGATGCCCCAGCCACCGGCGATCGTGCCCAGCAGGAACGCGCCGATCGGCGTCGATCCGCCCATCAGCAGCACGTAGATGCTCATGATCCGGCCGCGAAGGACGTCGGGCGTCCGGACCTGGAGCAGCGTGTTCGCCGTCACCGAGGCGACCACGCCCGCGAACCCGGCGACGACCATGAGCGCGAGGCTCAGGGCATAGGTGGGCGACAGCCCGAGCGCGACGAGCAGCCCGCCCAGGCCGAGCCCGCCCAGCGCGAGTCGCCGCTCGCTCGGACGCCGGTCGCTCGCGAGCACGATCCCCGCGACCAGCGATCCGGCGCCGAGCGCGGACATCAGGGTGCCGAACCCGGTCACTCCGCCGTGAAGCGCGACCGCGAGCAGCGGAAGGGCAACCTGCCAGTTGAACCCGAGCAGGCCCACGACGCCGAACAGCGCGACGACGACGCGGATCGACGGCGCCGTCACGGCATACCGGACGCCCTCGGCGAGCTCGGACGCCATCCGGACGCCTGCGGCGCGGCGCCGCAGGACTGCGTGCCGCGGCCGGACGATGGCGAGGACGACCAGGGCGGGCACGTACGTGGCGGCATTGAAGAACAGCGCTCCAGGGATGCCCCAGGCCGCGACGGCGATCCCCCCGACCGCGCCACCGAGCAGGCGGGCCAGGTTGAACTGGATGCTGTTCATGGCGACCGCATCCGCGACGAGGTCGGGCCCGACCAGCTCGGGCACGAACGCCTGCGCGGCCGGGTTGTTGAAGGCGTTCGTCAGGCCGAGCATCAGCGCGAGGATCGCCACTTCCCAGACCTGGACGGTGCCGCTGACGACGAGCAGCCCGAGCAGCGTCGCCTGGAGCGCGGCCGCGGTCTGGGTCGCCAGCAGCAGCCGGCGGCGCGGCAGGCGATCCGCGATGACGCCGCCGATCAGCGGGAACACGAGCAGCGGCAGGAACTGCAGCATCGTGACCGTGCCGAGCGCGACGGCCGAGTGCGTGAGCTCGAGCACGAGCCAGCTCTGCGCCACGGCCTGCGCCCACGTGCCCACACCCGAGACGAGCTGGCTCGACCAGTACCACCGGAAGTCGGTGACGCGCATGGCGGCGGGCAGGCGCATGCGCCTCGGGACCGGTCCGCGGCGTGTCGCCGCGGCCGACGCCGCCCCAACCGGTGGGACGTCCACGGCCGGGGGAGCGGCCACAGTCGGCGGGACGGCCACGTCGGACGGGACGCGGCTGGCGGAAGGCAGACGCCGTCGCGGGTCTGGCGCCGTCACGCGCGAGCCTCCGACTCCGGTTCGGCCACGGCAGCGTCGTC
>JAKAAV010000178.1 GCA_021802185.1 Chloroflexota bacterium
GAGCCGTTCCGGTCGCACGTCACGGTCGCGCGAGCCGTTCCGGTCGCACGTCACGGTCCCGATCGCACGTCACGGTCCCGGTCGGACCACGCAGTCCCTGCAGACGCGCATGCGTCCAGGACGCTCGGACGAACGCCCGATGACGCGCCGGACGAATGCCGCCGCCGTGTTGCGCGCCCGGTGCAGGCGGGCGCATGGGGCTTGCGCCGGCGTAGTAATGTCTGTCGCGACCGGAAGGAGCCTCGCAGCAGGAGCCCCGACAACTCAAGATCGCCGCCACCACGGCCGACCTCGCGTCGTCGTTCTCCACCCCGCCGCCGCTCTTCGGTGGCACACGTTGGCCCGTGTTCCTCCCGGTGCTCCCATGCCCGAGATCTGCCGTGTGCGGCCCATCCCACCGCCATCGCCCGCTGACGGCGATGTCCTGGTAGATCGGAGGGATCGTGGGACAGGTCTCACGACTTCGGGTCGCGGCATTGGCGACCCTCGCGTCCTTCTCGTTCAGCGCCGTGATGGCAGTGGCCCCGCCCTCCGCCGCGGCGTCCTCCACAACACTGGCCGATCGCGTCATCGCCGACGCGATGACCCACCTCAACGCCCCCTACGTGTGGGGCACCGATGGCCCGCGAACCTTCGACTGCTCGGGCCTCGTCTTCCGCGTCTTCGCCGACAACGGCCTGGCCGGGCTGCTCGATGACTCCCACAGCGCCTACACGGACTACCGGATCTTCCTCCGGGAGGGTCGGGCGAGCCGGACGGGCGGCCAGCCAGGGGATCTCGTCGTCTACGGCGGCGGCTCCCACGTCGGCATCTACCTCGGGAACGGCAGGGTGATCAGCGCGCTCGTCGAGGGCGTCAAGGTCACCGGCGTGTTTGCGCTCACCACGCCGTTCACGGCCTTCCTGCACACCGGGCTGAGCGCGCGCACGGTCCCCGACGCCACTCTGTCCTCGTACGTGCGCCCCTCGACCGCGACCCGCTACACCTCGGTCGCGGTGAATCTCCGCTCGGGTCCGAGCCTCACGAGCCCGCGGCTCACCGTGCTTGGCGCGGGGACCCGCGTGACCGCGCTCCGGTCGACGCGCGACGCCGCCGGCCGCACGTGGGACGAGGTCCGGACGCCGGCCGGCGCGGTCGGCTGGGTGGCGGGCTGGCTTCTGCGGGCCTGACATCCGCGAGGGCATCCGGCAGGGCTGTCCTCGAGTCGCGTGGCGGCGAGGCACGCGCGACGATCGACCGAAAGGACCGGGCGAGACGCCCGGTCCTTTCGTGTTCCGCGGCCACGTCCGCGTCCGGCCCTACGAGCGCTCGACGTCCCGGATCGTCTCCCGGAGGATCTGCGCAGACCGCTGGAGCCCGGAGCGCTCGCCGTCGTCGAGCTCGAGCCGGAGCGCCTGGACAACGCCGCGCCGGTCGATCACGGTCGGCAGGCTGAACGAGACGTCGCCCATCCCGTAGTAGTCGTCGATCAGGCTCGACACGGACAGCACGGTGCGCTGGTCCCGCACGATCGCCTCGACCAGCCGCAGCAGCCCCGCCCCGATCGCGTAGTAGGTCGCGCCCTTGCGCTCGATGATCGCGTACGCCGCGTCGCGCGTCTGGCGGAAGATCTCCTCCATCGCCGCGGGCTCGTGCGCGCGCCCCTGGGCCGCGCAGAACGCGGGCAGGCGCATCCCGGCGATGTTCGCGAGCGACCACACGGGGACCTCGCTGTCGCCGTGCTCGCCGATGATGTAGGCGTGGACGCTCCGCGGGTCCACGCTGAAGTACTCGCTGAGGAGGTAGCGGAACCGGGCGGTGTCGAGGATCGTGCCGGAGCCGATCACCCGTTCCGGCGGCAGCCCCGAGAGCCGCCACGTCTCGTACGTCAGCACGTCGACGGGGTTCGTGGCCACGAGGATGATCCCGTCGGGGTTCGCCCGGGCGACGGCCGGGATGATCTGCCGGAAGATCGCGGTGTTGCGGCGCGACAGCTCGAGACGCGTCTCGCCGGGTCGCTGTGCCGCGCCCGCGGTGATCACCGTGACCTCGGCCCCGGCGCAGTCCTCGTACGTGCCCGCCCAGACCCTCGCGGGCGGCGCGAACGGGACGCCGTGGACGAGGTCCATCGCCTCGCCCTCGGCGCGCTCGCGGTTCACGTCGACGAGGACGATCTCGGGCGCGAGCCCGCTGAGGAGCAGCGTGTACGCGAACGTCGCGCCGACGTTGCCCACGCCGACGATGGCCACGCGAGTGCTGACCCTCTCTCCCGTCATCGGCGCGACTCTACCGGACGGCGGCACGGCCGTCGATCGGGACGCAGCGTGCGTGACGTCACGAGGCGGCCTCGCACGCGCCTCGTGCAGCGTCGGCCGCAGCCGGTCACACTCGGCCCATCGCGATCGCACCGGAGACGAGGGTGGACGTGGAGACTGGCCGGGAGGCGCTGCCGCTGTCGTTCGAGGCCGTCACGCCCGACGATCGGAGCTGGAAGAAGCACGACTTCTACATGCGGCTGGCCGGCGTCGTCGAGACCGGGGCGAAGTGCCTCGGGAGCCGCGTGGGCGCGGTGGCGGTCCGCGACGACCGCGTGCTCGGGATGGGCTACAACGGGACGCCGAGCGGGTACCCGAACTGCACCGAGGAGGAGCGCGGCTGCCTCCGCTGCGCGCTGCGCCGGGATCGGCCGGCGGCGGGGCTGGCCGGGCAGCTCTACGACATCTGCGTGTGCGTCCACGCGGAGCAGAACGTCACCGTGACGGCCTCCCGCTTCGGCGTCGCGCTCGCGGATGCCTGGGTGTACACGACCCTCCAGCCGTGCTTCGGGTGCCTCAAGGAGCTCATGCAGCTGCGGATCCAGGGCATCGTGTTCCTGCGCCCCTGGACGGCGTACCACCCGGAGTACGCGTGGGTCGAGGAAGAGTACCGGCGCCTGGCCGCGCACTACGGCTCGCGCGGGGGGCGGTTCCTTCGACTCGAGACGGGCGCTCCGGTGGTGGCGGTGGCGGCGTCGGTGGGCGGCCCGGTCGGGTGACCGCGACGGCGTCGCGAAGCGGGAGGCGGCACGAGCCAGGCCCGGGGCGGCGGATGCGCCCGGCTGCAGGGACGACAGCCGGATGACGAGCGAGGCGCGGGCCGCCACCGAGGCGCGGGCCGCCACCGAGGCGCGGGACGCGACCGAGGCGACCGGCACGCCGGAGCCCCTGCCCCGCTGCTGGTGGGCTCCCGGCGAGATCCCAGGTGACCGCGCGATGGCCGAGTACCACGACGTCGAGTGGGGCGTGCCGGCGCACGGCGACGCGGTCCTGTTCGAGCGGCTCGCGCTCGAGTCGTTCCAGGCCGGGCTCTCGTGGTCGACCATCCTTCACAAGCGCCAGGCCTTCCGACGGGCGTTCGCCGGCTTCGACCCTTCGGCGGTCGCGGAGTTCGGCGAGGCCGACGTGGCGCGGCTGCTCGGTGACGCGGGGATCGTCCGGAACGCCGCGAAGATCGCGGCCACGATCGGGAACGCGCGGGGTGTCCTCGGCATCGCGCGCGAGGCCGGCTCGTTCGACGCCTGGCTCTGGGGCCGGCTGGACGGCCCACCCCGGAGGCTCCCGGCCGACGCGACGCGCTCCGACGTCCCAGACGCCGACCCGTTCGCCCACCGGCTGTCGCGCGACCTGCGCGCCCGGGGCTTCCGGTTCGTCGGCCCGACGATCGCCTACGCGTTCATGCAGTCGATCGGCATCGTCGACGACCACGTGCCGGGCTGCTGGCGCTACAGCAGCTGAGCAGCGGGGACCTCGGCGTCGCCCCGTTCAGGGTCCTCCGGAAGGTCGTCCGGCCGGCGCCGCCACGGTTCGGCTGACGGGGCCTGCGATCCATCCCCGCCTCGGCGCATACTCGAATCCGATGGCGGCCCGCATCGTCCACTTCGCCGACCTGCACCTGGACGCCCCGTTCGCATGGGCCGAGCCCCGGACTTCGGCGCTCCGGCGCGCGAACCGCCGCCGCGCGCTCGAGAGGGTCGTCGCCCTCGCCGTCGACGAACGGGCCGATGCGATCACCTGCGCGGGCGACCTGTTCGAGCACGACCTCGTCACGCCCGACACCGTCGAGTTCCTCCGGCGCACGTTCGGCGACGCCGGCCGGCCCGTCCTGCTCGCGCCCGGCAACCACGACTGGTTCGGCCCGGAGAGCCCGTACGCCCGGGCGCGCTGGCCATCGAACGTCCACGTGTTCTCGGAGGAGACGCCCATCGCGTTCGATCTGTCCCCGGGCCTCCGCGTCTGGGGCATCGCGCATCGAGGGCCGGCGACGCCCCGGAACCTGATCGCGGGGATCCATGCCGATGGCGCCGCGGTCCACCTCGCGCTCGCGCACGCGTCGGAGTCGCGGATGCTCACCTGGCAGGGGGAGGGCAAGCAGGCGCACGCTCCGTTCGTGGCCGAGGACCTCGAGCGGGCGGGGATCGACCTCGCGCTGCTCGGCCACTACCACGCCCCGCGCGATGCCGAACGCTTCTCGTACCCGGGAAACCCGGATCCTCTCGAGTTCGGCGAGGAGGGCGAGCGCGGGGCGCTGCTGGTGACGATCGCGGACGACGGCACCCTCCGGCGCGAGCGGCACTCGGTGGCGGTGAGCGAGGTGCACGACGTGTCCGTGGACGTGACCGGTGCGCGCGACCGCGACGAGGTGACGGCCGCGGTCGCCGCGGCGGTCCGCGAGCTCGCCGGCTGCGTGCGCACGACGCTGGAGGGAGAGCTCGGGACCGACGTGCAGCTCGACTGGCGCGAGCTGGCCGCGGCAGGACCGCACCTGGACGGCCTCGTGGTGCGGCCGGGACGGCTGTCGTGGGCGTACGACCTCGACGCGATCCGGGCGGAGCCGACGGTGCGTGGGGCGTTCCTGCGCGACGCCGACGGGATCCAGGACCCGGAGCTGCGGCGGCGCGTCGTCCTCACGGGACTCCGCGCCCTGGCCGGCCGTGACGACCTGGACGTGGCGTAGATGCGGATCGAGCGCGTCACCGCGATCGCCTTCGGGCCGTTCCACGGCGAGACGCTCGAGCTCGGCCCCGGGTTCACCGTCGTCGCCGGCCCGAACGAGGCGGGCAAGTCGACCTGGCACGCGGCGCTGCGAGCGGCGGTGTGCGGCATGCCGCGGCGGCGCGGCCGGCCGGCCGGTCCGGACCAGGAGTTCGCCGACCTGCACCGGCCGTGGGATCGCCCCGACGAGTGGGCCGTCTCGGCGCGCCTCTCGCTCGACGATGGCCGCTGCGTCGAGATCCGCCAGGACCTGGCGGATCGCCTCGACAGCTCCGCGATCGAGCTGCCGATCGGGCGCTCGGTCGCTGACGAGATCCTCGCGGACGGCTCGCCCGATGCGTCACGCTGGCTGGGGCTCGACCGCGACGCGTTCGCGGCCACGGTCTGCGTCGACCAGGCCGACCTGCTCGCCGTGACGCGCGCGGCCCCGGCGCTGCAGCAGCACCTCCAGC
>JAKAAV010000179.1 GCA_021802185.1 Chloroflexota bacterium
CGCTCCCAGCCACGCCAGGTACTCGGGACCTTCCAGCCCCCACCAGCCGGGCCAGCCTTCGGCGGCCGCGTAGCCGTCGAGCGACGTGATGAAGTCGATCAGGAGTTCTGGCATTCGCGGACCCCCCACGTCGATGGCCAGGACCATCGTTGGCGATCAGCGTAGTGGAATCGGACGCCGCCTCCCCGCGGGACGTCGGACAGCCGCCAGTTCGCGTCGTCGGTGCGCCAGGTAGGCCCAGGGCTGCGTGAGCTGTCATGGAAGCGACCCGCCGCGGCCGCTCCGCCGCGTCACGTTCGCGGACGGCGTCCGTCGATGGTCTCCGCGCGTCCCGACGCGGAGCGGCCACTGCTGCTCCTCGGAGTCGTGCGGCTGTAGCGGCACCCCGCGGGGCGCCCACGGCCGTGCATCGCGGGTGCCCCATGGCGGTCTCGCGTCGCGTACGCTGGGTCCGTCGCCGGCGGGCCGCCGGTGACCGAGGGAATCGCCGATGGTCTGCACGTCCTGCGGCACCGACAACGCGCCGGGTAGCCGGTTCTGCAACCGGTGCGGGATCCGGCTGTCCGCGACCTGTGCCGCCTGCGGTGCCTCAAACGCCCCCGACGCCGTCTTCTGCAACCAGTGCGGCGCCAGGCTGTCCGCTCAGGCGTCGGCGGCGAGCCAGACCGGACCCGGTGCCCAGGCGGCCGCGGGCGCGAGTGGAGCCGCGCAGCCGGTCGCCGAGCGCCGCCTCGTCTCGGTGCTGTTCGCCGATCTCGTCGGCTTCACGACGCTCGCGGAGGGTCACGATCCGGAGGAGACCCGCGAGCTGCTCACGCGCTACTTCGACCTGGCACGAGAGGTCGTCGTGCGGTACGGCGGGACGGTGGAGAAGTTCATCGGCGATGCCGTGATGGCCGTGTGGGGGGCGCCGGTGGCGCAGGAGGACGACGCGGAGCGCGCCGTGCGCGCCGCCCTCGATCTCGTCGCGGCGGTGAGGACGCTCGCGCCCGGCGTCAACGCCAGGGCCGGTGTGCTCACGGGCGAGGCTGCCGTGACGATCGGCGCGATCGGGCAGGGCATGGTGGCCGGAGACCTCGTCAACACCGCGTCGCGCCTGCAGTCGGCCGCGGTACCCGGCACGGTCCTCGTCGGCGAGGCCACGCAGCGGGCGGCAGCAGCCGCGATCGCGTTCGAACCGGCGGGCGAGCAGGCGCTCAAGGGGAAGGCGGCGCCGATGCCGGCATGGCGCGCTCTGCGCGTCGTGGCCGAGCGCGGTGGCCGGCAGCGCGCCGAGTCGCTCGAGGCACCCTTCGTCGGGCGCGACGACGAGCTGCGCCTCCTGAAGGACCTGTTCCACGCGACGAGCCGGGAGGGACGCGCGCGGCTCGTGTCCGTGATGGGCCCCGCCGGGATCGGGAAGACGCGCCTGGCGTGGGAGTTCCTGAAGTACGTCGACGGCCTCGTCGAGCAGATCTGGTGGCACGAGGGCCGGTCGCCGGCGTACGGAGAGGGAATCAGCTTCTGGGCCCTCGGCGAGATGGTCCGGCGCCGCTGCGGCCTGCTCGAGACGGATGACGAGACGACGACACGGGCCAAGGTCGCGTCGACGCTCCGGGAGCACTTCACGGACGAGGCGGAGCGCCGCTGGGTCGAGGGGGCGCTCCTTGCCCTCCTGGGCGCAGGTGGCACGAAGGCGTCGAGTGAGCTCTTCGGCGCGTGGCGGACGTTCCTCGAGCGACTCTCCGACACCGGGACCGTCGCGCTCGTATTCGAGGACTTCAACAACGCCGACCCCGGCCTGATCGACTTCGTCGACCACGTGCTCGAGTGGAGCCGGAACCACCGGATCTTCGTGCTCACGCTCGCCCGGCCCGAGCTGCTCGAGCGCCGGCCGGACTGGCACGCGAAGCGGAACTTCACGGCCCTCACGCTCGATCCGCTGGCGCCGACCGCGATGCGCGAGCTCCTGGCGGGCCTGGTGCCCGGCCTCCCGGCGTCGGCCGTGCGCACGATCGTCGCGCGCGCCGACGGCATGCCGCTCTACGCGGTGGAGACCGTCCGCATGCTCATCGCGGACGGGCGCCTCCAGGCTCACGACGGGACTTACGTTCCGGTCGGAGACCTGACCGCGCTCGCGGTGCCCGAGACGCTCACGGCGCTGATCGCGAGCCGCCTCGACGGCCTGGAGCGCCCGGAGCGATCGCTCGTGTACGACGCAGCGGTGCTCGGCCAGAGCTTCACGCCCGCGGCGCTCGCGGCGGTCTCAGGGCTGGGGGAGGAGGAGCTCGCATCGCACCTGCGCTCCCTCGTCCGGCGCGAGATCCTCGCGGTCAGCGCGGACCCGCGATCGCCGGAGCGGGGCCAGTATGGCTTCGTGCAGGGCCTCATCCGCGAGGTCGCGTACAACACGCTCGCCCGTGGCGACCGGAAGGCACGCCACCTCGCGGCGGCCCGGTACTTCGAGGCGCTGGGGTCCGACGAGCTCGCGGGCGCCCTCGCCGGCCACTACCTCGCCGCGCGCCAGCATTCGAACGAGGGGCCGGAGGCGGACGCGCTCGCGTCGCAGGCCCGGATCGCCCTCGCCTCCGCCGCCGAACGGGCTGCCCGCCTCGGATCGTACGAGCAGACGGCGTCGTTCCGCGAGCAGGCCCTGGCCGTGGCGCCGGACCAGGCAGAACGCGCCTTGCTGCTCGAGCAGGCCGGCGACGCGTGGGCGAGGGCGGGCCGACTGGACCGCGCCACCGCGCGGCTGAGAGAATCGGTCGAACGGTACCGTGAGCTCGGCGACCGCCCGGCCGTCGCTCGCGCCACCGTCGGGCTCGCGAAGTCGCTGCAGGCGGCCTACTCGATCCCCGAAGCCGTCTCGCTGCTCGATCACGCGATCGAGGAGTTCGCTGACCTGGAGGCGCAGGCGGAGGGCGTCGCCCTCGTCGTGACGCTCGCGCGGACGGCCATGCTCGGCGAGGACTACGCACGCGCACTCGCGCTGGCCGAGCGGGCGCTCCCGTCCGTTGAGCGCCTGGATCTGCCGGAGCTGGCCGCCAGCGCACTGACCGCCAAGGGCGCCGCCCTGCTGACCCTCGGTCGGGCGTACGAGGGGCTCGGCGTGACGCGCGCCGGCATCGACCTCGCCGAGGACATCGGTGCGACCGAGGAGGCGCTCAGGGGACGGGTCGCGCTCCTGGCGTCGATCGGATCGCGCGACATCTCGTCCGCCTTCGAGATGGGCCGAAAGGGCCTTTCCGAGGCGCTTCGGCTCGGCCTGCGGGGCCACGCGAGCATGTTTGCGGGCAACGTGGGCGAGATGGCGCGCTGGACGGGCGACTGGGACTGGGCGCTCGACCAGCTGTCTCTCTTCATCGACGAGGACCTCGACGTCGTCCACCGCTCCTGGCTGTCGACTGGATCGCTGATCCTCCGGGGGTGGCGAGGCGAGGACATCGCAGACGAGGTGGAGGCGCTTCGGGCCCTGCAGGATGCGTCGCCCGAGCATTCGACGCTGAGCGGCGATCGGATCGATCTCGCGTCGAGCCTCGGTCTGGCCCATGGCCGGCTGGCGGAGTGTCGGTCGGCGGCTCACGAGTACGCCCGGTGGAGCCCCCTGAACGCGCCTGCCGCGTACAACCTGGCGAGCCGGGCAGCGGTCTGGATGCGCGACGCCGAGGGAGCGGCCAGCGATCTGGCCGCGCTCGATGAGACCGGCGTCCGGGGGCCGCTCGTGACGCTCCGCCGGACCGCGTTTCGCGCCGGCATCGCGGCGCTCGAGGGGAGGGCCGACGACGCCCGGTCGCTCTACGCCGAGGCGCGTCCGGGCCTGCACGATCGAGGCGTCGAGTTCGAGGCCGCGCTCGTCGCGATCGACATGGCCGTCGTCCTCGGGGCCGACGATCCGGATGCACGCGCGGCGGCCGCCGACGCGCGTCTGGTCCTCGAGCGCCTGCACGCCCTGCCGTTCCTCGCGCGCCTCGACGGTGCCCTCGGGTCGCAGGGCGTGGGCGGTCGGGCGGCGGGTACGGTCTCGCTGACCGTCTGAGGTCCAGCACCGCGTCGCTGCGGCCGCCAGCGACGGTCCACGGTCGACACACGACATCTCGATACCCAAGGGGCCCCTGTCACTCGCGCTGTCATCCGCACCATCGCGATGTCGGCTGACACCCGGACTTGTCGTGCCGGTGCAACCCTCTGCCGGCAGAGCGCCCGGTCGCGCGAGCGGACCGTCTCGCACCCTGCCGCGTGGAGCCCGGCGAGGTGGATCGGGCCGGCAGAGCGAGGGAACACGTGGACGCGCTCGAGGAACTGCGGCAGATGCACATCCAGGCCAAGGAGGCCTTTCACAGGATCGAAGGGGCGCCCCCCGACCAGCGGGCCGGCCTGTGGGCGAAGCTTCGGCCCGAGCTGGAGCTTCACGAGAAGATCGAGGAGCAGTTCGTGTACGACCCGGTCGCTCGGGACGTCGGGCCGCGGGACGAGACCCTCAAGGCGTGGGACGGGGAGCACGAGCAGCAGGCCCAGGAGGCCGACGGGATCATCGCCCGCATCGGCGAGCTCGACGCGAAGGACGGGCGGTGGATCACCGAGTTCGAGACGCTCGTGACGATGATGGACCGCCACATCGCGCACGAGGAGCAGGACATCTGGCCCAAGATCCGCCAGGAATGGGGCGAGGACAAGCTCGAGCGGGCCGGGCGCCCGGTCAGTGTGGCCAAGGCCGCGGCGATGGGCGGGGCATCGGTGAGCGAGGCGTTCGGGCGCGCGATGGAGACGGCGAAGGACGCCTTCTGAGCCGCTCGAGGTCGTCGGCGCCGCGGCTCGTCGTCGCCGTCACTGCCCGGCCGGCGGTGGCGCGGGGCGCGCGAGTCCTTCGACGACCTCGGCACCGGGAAGCGTGAGCAGGATCGCCGGCGGCGCGATGACCTTCCAGCTGCGGCTGCCGCCGCCCAGCACGATCCGGTCGCGCTCCATGACGGCGGCGTCCACCCAGATCGGCAGTCCCTCGGGCAGGCCGAACGCGGTGACGCCGCCGATCTCCTGGCCCGTCAGCGCACGCGTCTCGTCGGGCGATGCGAACGAAGCTCGGCGGGTCCCGAGCCGGTCGCGGACGGCGTGGTTCACGTCGAGCCGGTGGGTCGCGAGGACGACGCACGCGCCGTATCGCGCCGGATCGGCCTTGCCGGCGACGACGATCGTGTTGGCGGCGTCCTCCGGTGCGAAACCGTACGCGGCGCAGAACGCGGCGGTGTCGGCGAGCGCGGGGTCACACGCGAACAGCTCGTAAGGGCCGTGTCCGTCCAGTGCGGCTTCGAGGCGGTCGCGATCCGGGTCCGGGAGGTGGTCAGGATCTGGGTCCGCGAGTGGCTCGCGGTCGGCGTCTGGCGTCATCTCGCCACGGTACCCGATGCGGCTCCAGGGCCGCGGCTTCCTGTCCGCGGATGTCGCCCGCGGCTTCCGGCACGGCCCTGCACT
>JAKAAV010000180.1 GCA_021802185.1 Chloroflexota bacterium
GACCCGCGCTCGAGGCGGCGCTGTCGAGCCGCAGGCAGGCGGAGGCACAGGCACTGGCGGCCGACCGGACCCGCAGCGAGGCGTCCGAGCGGCTCCGGGAGGCGGCCGCGGCGGCGGGCGTCGACGCTACCGGCCTGGCCGACGAGCCGCTCGTCCACGCGCTCGAGGCGTGGCAGCGGCAGCGAGCGGACGCGGCACGATCCGAGGTGGAGGCACGCGCGGAGTGGGAGCAGCTGCAGACGCTGCTCGACGGCCGGACTGTGGAAGAGGTCACGGCCGAGGCAGCGCGGGCTGCGGGGGACGCCGATCGGCGGGAGCGCGAGCTGCTGGACCTCGAGGCAGCGGCGGCGCCGGGTGACGTGGACGCGGCGCCGGGCGTTGTCGCCGCATCCACGCTGGACGCGGCGCCGGGCGGCGCGGCCGAGGCGCGAGACGGCGGGTACGGTGTCCTGCTCGAACGCGGCGCGGGCGAGGCGCCGGAGGAGACGACCCGGCGGCTCGAAGCCGGAGAGCCGGAGCCGACCATCCGGCGGCTCGAAGCCGGGGAGCGGGCGCGGCTCGAGCGATGGCGGTCGCTCGCGGGAGCGGCGGACGAACGGTCGCGGGGCCTGCCGTCAGTCGCGGAAGCGGACGAGGCGCTCGCGCGCGCGCTCGACGACGTCGAGCGGCTCCAGCGCCTGGACGCGGCGCTCGCCACCACGATCGACCTTCTCGAGCAGGCGCAGGAGCGGGTCCACCGCGACGTGGCTCCCGTGCTGGCCGGCGCCGTTCGCGCGCGCCTCGCGGACGTCACCGCGGGGCGGTACGACGAGGCGGCGGTCGACCCGGCGACGCTGGCGGTGACCGTCCGCGAGCGCGGGACGGGGCGGTGGCGCCAGGCGCAACGGCTCTCGCAGGGCACGCGCGAGCAGGTGTACCTGCTGCTGCGCGCGGCGATGGCGCAGCACCTGGTCACGACGCAGGAGACGGCGCCGCTGCTCCTCGACGAGGTGACGGCGCAATCGGACGCGGCTCGGAAGGTGGCCGTGCTGGATGCGCTCTCCGCGCTGGCCCGCGACCGGCAGGTCGTGCTGTTCAGCCACGACGCGGATGTGACCGCGTGGGCGCGGGCGCACCTGGACGCGGCACGTGACCGGTTGGTGGAGCTGCCGGCGAACGGAGGGTGACGCGCGCCGTTGGACCCGGACCCGCCGCTCCTGCCCGCCGCTCAGGCGCGGCGTGCCTGCACGTTGAGCCGGACGTAGTCGAGGACCGGCCCCGGGAGCCGTGCCGCCACCGCGCGGACGAAACCCGGCCGCTCTGCCTCGGGCAGCAGCGCCACGTGCTCGCGCAGCACGACCGTCGCCAGGAACGTCTCGAACGGCTCGCCGGGCTCGATCGTCGTCGGCTCCGGCTGGAGCCACGCCTCGACGTCCGCGAACCCCGCGTCGAGCAGCGCGGCTCGGTCGTCGTCGGGCGTCGGGTACGTCCAGCGACCGGGCAGCGGGTCGCCGATCTCGGCGAGCGCCCGCGCGACGCTCGCGATGTTCCCGGCGCCGCCGTACTGCGCGACGAGCTGGCCGCCGGAACGGAGCACACCGGCCAGGCGCCGGAAGAGCGCTGGATGGTCAGGCACCCAGTGGAACGTCGCCGTCGACAGGATCGCGTCCGCCGGTCCGTCGAGCGCGAACGGCTCGCGCAGGTCTGCGTGGAGGAAGGCGACGCGAGAGCCGTAGCGGGCGAGCCTGCGTCGCGCCTCCTCGAGCATCCGCGCCGATCCGTCGAGCGCGACGACACGGACGTCCGGCAACCGCTCCAGCAGCTGCTCGGTCACGCGGCCGCTGCCGCAACCTGCGTCGAGCACGACCTCGACATCGCGCGGGTCGAGCCGGCGCACGACGTCGGCTCCCCACCGCGCCTGCGGGCTCGCCACGCGATCGTAGGTGGCGGCGTCCCACTCCCGGCTCACGCCGCTCGCGACCCCGCGTGCGCCCGGGGCCGCAGGCCCTGCCGGGCCCGGAATGGCAGGTGCCGCACGGTCGGGCCTCAGTCGCGCGTCGCCGCTCGCGCCGCCCGCTCCACCTCGACGAACGGCGGATGCAGGACGCCGAGCTCCGTGATCCAGCCCGTGATGAGGTCGTGCGGCGTGACGTCGAACGCCGGGTTCCAGGCGGCCACGCCGGGCGGTGCGCTCGGCTGTCCCTGGAACGTCAGGACCTCGTCGGCCGAGCGCAGCTCGATCTCGATCGCGTCGCCGGACGGCGTCGCAAGGTCGAACGTCGAGGTCGGCGCGGCGGTGTAGAACCGGACGCCGGCGTGTTTCGCGGCCAGCGCAAGCGAGAACGTGCCCACCTTGTTCGCCGTGTCGCCGTTCGCGGCGATCCGGTCCGCACCGAGGATCACCGCGTCGATCCGGCCGGTGTGGAGGAGCGACGCCGCCGCGCTGTCGGCGATGAGCGTCACGTCGATGCCCGCCTGCAGGAGCTCCCACGCCGTCAGGCGCGCGCCCTGCAGCAGCGGCCGGGCCTCGCACGCGTACACGCGCACCGGCTCCCCGGCGGCGGCCTTCGCGTACACGACGCCCAGTGCCGTTCCCCAGCCGAGCGTCGCCAGCCGTCCCGTGTTGCAGTGGGTCAGGATCGTCGTCGCGCCGGACAGCTCGGCGCGCCCGTGCTCACCGATCCGGCGGCACGCCTCGCGGTCCTCGTCGACGATCCGCAGTGCCTCGGCGAGCGCCTGCTCCCGGATCGCCTCCGCGGTCCGCTCGCCCGACGCCGCGGCCCGCACCCGGTCGACCGCCCACCGGAGGTTCACCGCCGTCGGCCGCGCCCCGCCGATCCGGTCCGCGAGTCTCGCGAGCGCCGCGCGCGCCTCGTCGGTCGACGCCGGCCGCTGCTCGTCGAGCCCCACGACCATCCCGAGCGCTCCCGCGCCCCCGATCGCGGGCGCACCGCGAACGGCGAGTCGCCGGATGGCGTCGACGACGCGATCGACGGTGTCGAGCCTCACGACCCGGAGCGTGCCGGGCAGCAGTGTCTGGTCGATGATCTCGACCGCGTCGCCCGCCCACGCGACCGTCGGCGGGCTGAACTCGCCTTCATGCATCGGGGACGCCACGCCTCAGTTCGGTCGAGATCCGACCGCGGTCGAACCCGGCTGGGGCCGCATCGCCTGCGACAGGACCGCCTGCCGCGCGTCCCCGGCGGCGCCCAGACGCACGTCGATCCCCATCCGCTCGAGCATGCGCGCCATCGGCGGGCCCATGTGCTCGGCGACGACAACGGTCACGCCCTGCTCCCGCAGGAACCGCGCCACCCGCGCGTGGTGCGAGCCCTCGGGCCCCTCGTCGTGAGCGACGTCCCACCCCACGTCGAAGACCTGCCATGTCGTCACGCCGCCATCGCGGACCTCGGCGATCGCCACTCGGGCGGCCCGGCCCCACCTCGGGTCGACCCGCCCATCCTCGGTCACCGGCACGCAGAACGCCACTCGCGGCTCCTCCTCGTCGAGGGCCACCGTGCCCGCACCGGCCAGATGGCCCTTCCGTTCCCGGGCGTCGCCCGGCCGCCATGCATCCTGTGCCGCCGTCCGCGATCGGCGGCGCTCCCCCGCGGGGTGGCGAAAGGCCCCGCCGGGCGCGAAGAAGACGCCCGGACGCTGAGAAGCGGGGGCGCTGCCCTCGTCAGGCGGACGGGCCTGGCGGCGTCGGCGTGGACGACTCCGAGGACACGGCCTGACCGCCGACCGACTGCGGCTGCGCCGGCGGTGCCGCCTGCGCTGCCGCCTGCGCCTGCGTCTGCGGGACCGGCTCCGTCGCGCCCGCCTTCACGGATTCGCCGAACTCGGTCGTCGCCTTCCGGAACTCACGAATGGACTCGCCGAGGTTCTTGCCGATCTCCGGCAGCCGCTTCGGGCCGAAGAGGACGAGGACCGCCGCGAGCAGCAGCACGATGTGCCATGGCTCGAGACCGAACATGCTTGTGACCCCATGTGACTGACGGTATCGGCGAGCCTAGCACGCATTCGGTGCGAAGCCCACGGGCCCGGACAGGCCGCCCGCAGCGGCCGCCGCGGTCGGGCCACATGAACGGACCGGCCGCGAACGACGCGGGCCAAGCGGGCCGGGGCGGCCGACGCACCGGTCGCAAGGGGACCCGCCTCGGGCTTCACTTCAGCCTGAACGGACGCCGGGCCTCTGCTGGCGCCCCGTCCCACCATCGGCCGCGCGCCGCTCGAGCCGTTCCCGCGTCACCGGCCGCATCGTCACGTGGACGACGGGCTGTTCGCCGGACACGTCCCGCACCGCGCGGTACTCGATCTCCACGATGGACCCATCGGGGCGCCGGAGTCGCGTCGTCGTGTGCAGCGTTCCCATCCGGTCGAGCAGCGCGGACAGCCACGGGCGATCGGGGTGCGGGACGTAGAAGCGCGACACCGACGATCCGACCAGGTCGGCGACCGTCGTGCCGTGCAGCGCCGCGGCGGCCTCGTTGGCCGCGGCGTAGCGCTCGCCGCTGAACGTGACGCGGGCAACCCCGGAAGCCTCCCACCACAGATCGCCGGCGTACGGGCTCTGTTCGCCGTCGCGGTACGCCACGAGCACGTGGGTCCGCGGACCGAACCCGATCAGCCTCCCCAGCGACCGGACGACGGAGTCCGGGTACTTGACCCGCAGCCTGACCTCGAGCTCGCGTGCCATCTCCGCCGGCGGCCGGTTCCCCAGGCGCCCGCAGAGATCCTCGACCCGCGCGATGAACGCATGATCCGACGCGGGAAGACAGATCGGGGCATACGTCGCGCCCGGATCGTCCTCCGCCGGAAGCGTCGCCAGCTCGAACCGAACGGTCTCGTCGCCGCGCGACGTATGGATCTCCAGGTCGAGGTCGCGCCCACCCGCGACCACGTGCGCGGTCGACTCCGCCTCCGGCTCCTCCCACGCGAACCGCAGGAGCTGGCCCAGCCCGTCGGATCCGGGGAAGCCGAGCGCCGACACCTCTCGCCCGACGAGCAGCGCGGGGTCCGCGCCGAGCAGCGAACCGACGCCGTCGTCGGCCGCGACGATCCGGCCGGCGCGATCCACGGCGCCGGCCGCGACAGCGGGCTCGCGCCACCATGCCGCGGGCAGGACCGGCGGCCGGACACGCCCGTCCCGGTAGACGTACCAGGTCTGCCCGTCTTCCGCCGACAGCTCCCGGCGGTGCACGACGGTCCGGGGGTAGAGGGCGCGAAGGTGCAGCTGCAGCCGACGCGCGGTCGGCACTCCGAGCGCGTGGAGGGCCGCATGGGCCATGCGGGCGAACAACCGGTCTGACTGCGGAACCGTCAGCAGCCGCGGGGACCCGAGGTGGCGCGGTCGCGCGGGCGGTGTCGACCGCCACGTCCCGAGCGCCCGCCGGATCGTCCCCTCCACGGAGGAGGCGCCCGCGTCGGCCGGGTGTTCGAGGAGGACGCCGGTGAG
>JAKAAV010000181.1 GCA_021802185.1 Chloroflexota bacterium
GGATGGCCGCCGACCGCGACCGGTACCGGTTCGAGCCGCTGTAGGGATCTCCGCGGTCCGCCCGCCGGACGGGTCCGATCAGGACGGGCCGGGTGCGCCCACCGGTCCCGACGAGGCGCCCAGGCCCGACGAAGGCGCGGCAACCGACGCGCCCGGGACCGTCGACGCCGCCGGGCTCGCGGACGCGGTGAGCAGCGGGGCGAGCATCTGCTCGGCCTGCGCCCTGGTCACCGGCCCGTTCCACACCTGCCGCACGATGCCGTTCCGATCGATGAACACCTGGGTCGGCAGGCCGTACACGTGGTACGCCTGGTACACGGCCGACGTCCCGTCGAAGCCGATCGGGAACTGCAGCCCGTACGTCGTCGCGTAGTGCTTCACGTCACTGACCGACGACTCCTGCACGCTGACTCCGATCACGACGAGGCCCTGCGCCCTGTGGGCCTCGTACTCCTCCTCGATCGTCGGCGTCTCGGCCTGGCAGGGCGGGCACCACGACGCGAAGAAGTTGACCCACACCGGGTGCCCGGCGAACGCGGAGAGCTGGAGCGGCCGCCCGTCGAGGCTGCTCAGCTCGACGCGCTGCCCGTTCGCGGTCCCGGCCAGTTCCGGCGCCCTGTCGCCCGGCCGGAGCCCGACCTGCGCGGGCGCGAACGCGACGAACGATGCGCCGGGCGTCGGCACCGCCGCGGTTGGAGTCGCAAGCGGGGTCGTGAGCACCTTGAGGACGACGGCGACGCCGACAACCACGATCGCGAGCACGACGAGCTGGCGTCCGCTGAACGGCCCGACCATGCCGCGTCGCGGTTCGGTCGACGCCCCGTCGGGGGCGGTGGCGGGCGTCGAGGGCCCGAGCGTTTCGGCGTCCAGAGTCCGGGATCGGGGGGCGGCGTACGGCTCGCGCTCTCCCGTCGCGGCAGTGACGCGCCGAAGGCGCGGGAAGTGCCTTCCGCCGATGCGAAGGGGAGGGGGCCTCCTAGACACGCGGCGTCAGGTAGCTGAACCGGGCGGAGAACCACGACAGCCAGTCGAACACGAGGCTCAGCCCGATCAGGATGACGAGCGCGCCGCCCGCGAGCTCGAAGGCGCGCCCGTGGGCGCGCAGGGTGCGGACGACACCGGGGACGCGCTCGAAGGCCACGGCCATCAGGACGAACGGAATGCCGAGCCCGAGCGAGTACGCCACGAACAGCAGGCCGGCCTGCACGCTCGGACCGACCGCGGCGAGCCCGAGGATCGCGCCGAGCGTGGGCCCGATGCACGGCGTCCAGCCGAGCCCGAAGATCGCGCCGAGCCCGAATGCGTCGAGGGTCCGGCTCGGCGCCGCCCGGCCGAACGGCGTCCCGGCTGATGCGAGCGGCTGCGGATCGGGCGGCGAGAACGGCCGCCAGGTCCGCGCGAGCACCCGGATCGGGAGGAGGCCCGCGAGGTTGAGCCCGAGCACGATCAGCACGACCCCGCCGACCTGTCGCAGCAGCGGAAGCTCGGGCGCGAGCACGCCGCCCGCATACGTCGCTGTGACGCCGAGCACGGTGAACACGCTGCCGAACCCCGCGACGAACGCGACCGAGTGCGACAGGGCGGTCCAGCGCGAACCGGAAAGGTCCGCGAGGGACATGGACGGAACCGCTGCGCCGGCGAAGGCGACCGTGCCGCCGGTCCGCGGCCCGCTCGTCCCGATGGCGCTTGCGCCAACCACGCCTGCGCTGGCGGCTCCGAGTGCCCCGAGGTACGCGGGCACGACGGGGAGCACGCACGGCGAGAGGAAGCTCAGCAGCCCGGCGAGGATCGCGGCGGCCAGCGAGAGCTCAGGCATCGCGTCCGCCGTCGGTGAGGGTCCCGTCTGCCAGGAACGCGGCCACGGCGCCCGGTCTCATGGCCAGCGGAAGCTCGCGATCCCCCGCAGCCAGGACGGGGATCGTCTCCGCGTATCGCGCCAGCAGCCGGTCGTCCGAGTCGATGTCCACCTCGACGATCGAGACGCGGTCCCGGAGGTCCGGGCGGCCGGCAAGCTCGCGCTCGAGCTGCGCTCGAGCGTCGTCGCACAGGTGGCAGCCCGGGCGCGTGTACAGGGTCAGGATGAGGTCGGAGGACGTGTCGAGCACGGCGGCATTCTATGGCAGCCGTCTCGCGGACTCCCGGCCGCGGTCCGGACGACCCCGCACGCCGTACAATCCTGCGGCACGCCCCCGTAGCTCAGTGGATAGAGCGAGGCCGTCCTAAGGCCTGCGTCGGCGGTTCGAGTCCGTCCGGGGGCGCTTGTTCGTGCCCGAAGCTGCGATCAGCGGAGTCCTGTTGACGCCGCCCATACGTACGCGAGAATGCTCCGCACATGGACGAGCTCGCGTCCCGGCGCGTCGACGTACCCGAACCCGTGTCCGGCTTGCCCGCCCCCGGCCGGACCGTTACGTTCCTGTTCACCGACATCGAGGGCAGCACGCGCCTGTGGGAGCAGCAGCGCGAGGCGATGTCGGTCGCCGTGGCGGCGCACGACGCGACCCTGCGCGCCGTGGTGGAGGGTGCGGGCGGGAGCGTGGTGAAGACGACCGGCGACGGGATGCTGGCGGCGTTCGACCGTGCGGAATCGGCGCTCTCCGCGGCGGTCGAGGCACAGCGCGCGCTTTCCCGACAGGCCTGGCCCACGAAGGGCCCGCTCACGGTGCGCATGGCGGTGCACACGGGCACGGCGGAGGCCCGCGACGGTGACTTCTTCGGACCCACTCTGAACCGCGCCGCGCGATTGCTCGCGGTCGGGCACGGCGGCCAGGTGCTGGTGTCTGGCGCGAGTGCCGCGGTCGCCGTCGACGGGCTTCCACCCGGCGGTGAGCTGCTCGATCTCGGCGAACGCGTCCTCCGCGACCTGGACAGGACCGAGCGCATCTACCAGCTCGCCGTCCCGGGACTGCGGCGCGACTTTCCGCCACTGCGCGCGGCCTCGCACCACGAGTCGAACCTGCCGGAGGAGTTCACCTCGTTCGTGGGCCGCGGACCACAGCTTGCCGATGTCGCGAAGCTGCTCGAAACCGCCCGTCTCGTCACGCTGGTGGGCGTGGGCGGGACGGGCAAGACGCGGCTCGCGCTGCGAGCAGCGGCCGACGCGCTGGACCGCCATCGAGATGGCGTGTGGCTCGTCGAGCTCGCGCCCCTGAGCGACCCGGGGCTCGTCGTCGACGAGATCGGCCGAGCGTTGCGGATTCACGCGCAGCCGGGCCAGCCTCCGCTCGACGCGCTCGTCGACTACCTTCGCTCCAAGGACCTGCTGCTGGTGCTCGACAACTGCGAGCACCTCGTCGACACGGTCGTCGGAGTCACCCACCGCCTGCTCGCAAGCTGTCACGGCATCGTTGGGCTCGCGACGAGCCGCGAGCCGCTCGGCCTTGACGGTGAGGCCGTGTACGCGGTGCCATCGATGGCACTGCCAGTCGCGCTTGAGACGGACGGTGGGCGGGGGCCGGCGGACGAGGACATCGAGCGGATCGGCAGGTCCGAGGCAGTCGCCCTCTTCGTCGAGCGAGCGCGTTCGACGTTGCCGTCGTTCTCGCTCGACGCGTCGAACCTCGGCCCCGTCACGGAGATCTGTCGGCGGCTGGACGGGATTCCGCTCGCGCTCGAGCTGGCGGCGGCGCGCGTGAACGTCCTGTCGCCCGCGGAGATCGCCGAGGGCCTGAGCGACCGCTTCCGGCTGTTGACGGGTGGGCGGAGAACGGCGCTGCCACGTCAGCGCACTCTGCAGGCCCTCGTCGACTGGAGCTGGGACCTCCTCGACGATGCGGACCGGCGGCTGCTGCGAGGATTGGCCGTGTTTGCCGGGGGCTGGACCCTCGAAGCCGCAACGCACGTCACCTGGCAGCCTTTGCCGGGCGGGGCGGATTCAGCCGGCGCCGTCGCGCGGGTCACCACGCTCGACGGCCTCAGCCGCCTTGTCGATCGGTCGCTCATCGCCGTCGACCGGACGGGCGAGACCGACCGCGCCGGCGCGACCCGGTACCGGATGCTGGAGACGATCCGCCAGTACGCGGCGGACCGCCTCGGGGAGAGCGGCGAGACGCTGGCGCTGCGCGACCGTCACCTCGCCGTGTACCGCGAACTCGCGCGAGACGCCGAGGCGGGACTGGACGGGCCGGAGATGCCGGCCTGGCTGACACGAATCGACACCGAGGTCGACAACCTGCGGTCGGCGCTCGAATGGGCGCTCGACACGCGGCCCCTGACAGCCCTCGAGATGTGCGTCGCGCTCACTCGCTACTGGCGAGCCCGCGTCATGGGGTCGGAGGGGCTCGACCGGATGGTCGGGGCGATCGAGGCTGTGAGGCGGATGCCCGCTGCCGAGACCGAGCCGGAGACCCGGCAGCGGGCCGTCCTGGTGGCACGGGGGCGTGCTGCCGCCGCGCTGCTCGCGCTCCATCGCGGCCATCCGGAGGGGCCCCGCATGGCAGACGAGGCCGTAACGGCCGCCCAGGCCACGCGCGATCCCGCCGCGATCGTCGATGCCGCCTCGACGTACCTGATGGTGCAGGCGCTGCTCCCGGGCGGGCGCGACGTCGAGGCGTGGCAGACGACCTTCCAGGATGCACTGGCGGCGGCATCCTCCCTCGGCGATCCGACGCGACTCGCGCGGCTCCAGTCGACCATGGCCATGATCGATGCCTCCAACGACCCGCAGTCCGCGGATGCGTGGCTGGAACGCGCGGGCGAGGCGGCGCTGAGGTCGGGGAACCCACAGGAGATCGCGGCCATCAGCCAGACGCGCGGGCGCGTCGCCAGCCGCACCGGTCGACTGGCCGACGCGCAGCGGTGGTTTGCGCATGCGCAGGGACAGTTCCACGAGCTCGGCGACCGTCGCTTCGAGCTGTCGGCGCAGAGCGAGCTCGCGCACGTGCTGCGCCGTTCCGGTGACCTCGACGCGGCCCAGGCAGAGTACCGGCAGGCCATCCGGGGCTGGCAGCGCAGCGGAAACCGCGGGGCGGTCGCGAACCAGCTCGAGTCCATGGCGTTCATCGCACTCGCCCGGGGAGAGGCCGAGCGGTCGGTCCGCCTGCTCGGTGCCGCCGATGCGCTCCGCGAGGCGTCCGGGTCGCCGATGATGGCGCAGGAACGCGCGGAGTACGAGGACGAGGTGCAACGCCTGCGCACGGCGCTGGCCGGCACCGCCTTCGACGAGGGCTGGGCGGTGGGGCGGGCGATGTCCGTGGAGGCGGCCGTCGCCCTCGCGTTGTCGGGCTGAGTGACGACTGGGGTCGGTTCGTCGTAGAAGCGGCTGCCCCCTCGCTCGGGTAGCGGAGGTCGGGCCCGACGGCAGGTGTGCTGGGGGCCACTTGGCGCAGGCTGACTCGACCGACGGGAGGCATTGACGCGCGGCCCGCGTCCCGGTCGCCTGGACCGCGTCGAGCCACTGGCGAGCCCCGCCCGCCCAGGCCTGCGAGAGGTCGGGG